>JBQGDS010000128.1:0-4839 GCA_052039185.1 Flavobacterium sp. | reverse complement strand
CTTATTGCCCATTTTGCTGATAAGATAGCAGGTGAGCAGGGTACTGCGCCAAAACGTTTTTCGGAACCGGCCATAAATCTGTTAAAGGAATATGACTGGACAGGGAACATCCGCGAACTGCGCAATGTTGTAGAAAGGCTGATCATATTGGGCGGAGCTGAAATATCAGAAACTGATGTAAAGCTGTTTGCTAGTAAGTAATATTTATAGCCACGAATTACACGAATATACACAAATTTTATTCACGCAGGATTAGTGTAATTTGTGTAATTCGTGGCATATATAATAGTAATTTTGCGCTTGCTATTCGTTGCAAATAAATAAGATAAACAATGTTTTTAAAGAAAATAAACCCCAACCTGTCCCAGGCGCTGGAAGATGCAGGAATTACTGAGCCGACAGAATTGCAGAAAGACAGTTTTGGGACTATAAAAAGTGGTGTAGACTGTGTACTTGCAGCCGATACTACACAAGGTAAGACAACAGCAATAGTAATTCACGTTATACAACGTCTTGAAAAAGCATTTGAGCAGTCACCGCGTGCCCTGGTGATTGTAGAGGATAAAGCTAAAGTACTCGAAATGCTGGAGCTTTTTAAGCACTACGGGTCGTTTACCGATTTGCGCGTGTACGGAGTGTATGAGCAGGGTGATATTGACTATGACAAAAACCAGATCTCGGTAGGTATTGATGTGCTTGTAGGTACGCCAACCCGGCTTAACGATATGTTTGCCTCAGCGGGATTTGATGTTAACCGCCTTAAGATGTTTATTGTTGATGATACCGAAGCTTTGCTTAAACTAAGGATGGAGCCTAAAATAAGCCGCCTGAGCAATAGTATTGCTAAAACACAACGCCTGTTCTTTACCGATGTAATTACCGAACGCGTAGAGCTATTAGCCGACAAGCTAATGGTAGAACCTCTTTTCTTTGAAATGGATGATGATGAGTTTGAGGATTAAGATTGATGAACAGTTTCAGGGTATTTAAGCCGGTTAATAAATTTCATCTTACTAATGATAAGGTATTAATGTTCATTCTTATCGTTTCAGTCATTCCGTGTATTATGGAATTGATACTATTTAATAATAGTGATAAAAGAATATCAACATTTAGTGCAGGATTAATAATTTTTGCTCCTCTTGCAATGTTATCATCGGCTATACTTGGCTTTGTAGGAAAGTTTAAATATAAACCATTTAGAGGTAAACTACCGGGTTAATTTACTTTTACAGTGATAAAATAGTTGTTGAGCAGGAAATATACCCAATCTTTAATATTAAAAATATAGAAATATACGCTAATGACTACAGTGGTAAGTCTGATGGTCATAAAAGTGCTAACTGGAAGATATCAAATGGTACTGACAATGTTATAAAAATCGTATTAATTGATCATTCTATAATAGTATTACATTTTCAAATATTAAAAGAATTTGGAATATTGCAAATTAAAGAACAACTAATCCATTATCACATTTTAGGTAAAATTTCCTGGCTGCATCTTATTGATATACTTTGTATTAATGATTATGATGATATACAGGAGTTTAAAAAGATTGTTGCCAGTATAAAAGAAAACTATGCAATTCCACCTCGAAACTGACCGCCTGATTTTCCGCCCGCTGCTTGCGGAAGACGATGTTCATCTTTTTGAACTGGACTCAAACCCTGAAGTGCATACTTACCTGGGTAAAACTCCTGTAACCGATATTCAGCAGGTACGTGATGTTATTGCAGATATTCAGTGGCAGTATTCTGAGTTTGGAGTGGGCCGTATGGCAACCATAATAAAAGAAACAGGCGAATTTATAGGCTGGGCCGGGTTAAAGAGGGAACGCAATCTTACCCGTTACGGTATTTATTATGATTTGGGTTATAGGTTTATGCCTCGTTACTGGGGCAAGGGCTATGCTACTGAAGCCGCTAAAGCTTTTGTAGATTATGGCTTCTCTGTATTGAAACTCGAAAAAATCAATGCCTTTGCCGACCATGACAATTACGCATCACGCAGGGTATTGGAAAAAGCGGGCTTAAAATTTGTCGAATTTTTTGATTACGAAGGCGATGAGGAAGCGTGGTATGAAATGTTTAATCCTAATAATTAGCGTTTTTTCTTAGCTATAGGCTTTTTAGCTTTCTGTTTGGTTTTTATCCTGTCTTTAAAAAGGTAGCCTATGCTAAGGCCTACAGCTATCCATAAAAATATACCTGTAATAAGTTTTACAGTTGATAGGCGCTCACCAGCCAATACAGGAAGACCTAACATGGTTATCATATAAAGTATACCTCCCCACACAAGGCCCTTGCGTACCCAGTTTTTCATCCTTCTTGTTTTTTAGGTTTTCTGCCTTGGGATACATATCCAAAGATCAGGCCGCCCACCAGCCAGACAGGTATACCTAACAAAAGGCTGTTCAGTACTATTCCTTTACCGTCTATTAAAGGAAAAACGATGTTCATCATTACGAACATAAAGGCACCCCATATCAACCCGAATTTAATCCAGCTTTTCATTTGTTCTCAAATTGTTTATCAGGCTTTTTATTATTCCTGTTAATATAGCCTATTATTAATCCGGCAATAACGTATACCACTGTCGAAATAATAATCTTTGGCATATTATAGTCAAATATAACTTCGTTTTCCAAGCCTGTCCAGTACATTATATAAGGCGATATAAATGTCATAAATAATGTCATCCATAGGGCGAAAAACAATCCGGTCTTAATCCATGGTTTCATATATACAGGCTTAAATTTCTCAAATATACTTATTACTGCTTATGCCTGCAAATAAACTCCTTGTACAATGCTGTCATTATCCTATCTTTGCGGCTTTCAAAATCTTACCATGATTACTATTGATGCGCTTTCGGTACAATTTGGCGGTACCACGCTTTTCAGCGATGTTTCTTTTTCAATAAATGAAACCGACAAAATAGCCCTTATGGGCAAAAACGGGGCAGGAAAATCGACCCTGCTGAAAATTATTGCGGGTGTTAATAAGCCTTCGTCAGGTAATATTTCGGCACCTAAAGGTACTGTAATAGCCTACCTGCCGCAGCACCTTTTAACGGAAGATAATGCAACTGTTTTTGAAGAAACCTCAAAAGCATTTGAGAGCATTTTTAAAATGAAGGCTGAGATTGATGCGCTGAACGATGAACTTACCGTGCGTACTGATTACGAATCGGATGAATATTATAAGATTATTGAAAAAGTATCGGAACTGAGCGAAAAGTTCTATTCAATAGAGGAAATAAACTATGAGGCTGAAGTAGAGAAGGTGCTTATAGGTATGGGCTTTACACGCGAAGATTTCAGCAGGCCAACATCTGAGTTCAGCGGTGGCTGGAGGATGCGTATTGAGCTTGCCAAGATACTTTTGCAAAAGCCGGATCTTATCCTGCTTGATGAGCCTACAAACCACATGGATATTGAAAGTATACAGTGGCTGGAAGATTTCCTTGTGAACAGCGCCAAGGCAGTTATGGTTATAAGCCACGACCGTGCATTTGTAGATAATATAACTACACGTACCATAGAGGTTACTATGGGTCGTATATATGATTATAAAGCTAAATACTCGCACTATCTTGAACTGCGTAAAGACCGCCGTGCGCACCAGCAGAAAGCCTATGACGAGCAGCAGAAATTTATTGCTGAAAATCAGGCGTTCATTGAGCGTTTCAGGGGAACTTTTTCAAAAACCGAGCAAGTGCAATCCCGTGTAAGGATGTTAGAAAAGCTTGAGCTGGTTGAGGTTGATGAGGTAGATACATCTGCACTTCGCCTTAAATTCCCGCCGGCACCACGTTCAGGTCAGTATCCAGTGGTGGTAAATGAGCTTTCAAAAGCTTACGGTGACCATGTGGTATTTAAAGACGCTTCGATGGTTATTGAACGTGGCGAAAAGCTTGCCTTTGTAGGGAAGAATGGTGAAGGTAAGTCAACCATGGTTAAAGCGATAATGGGCGAGATTGACTTTGAAGGTAAGCTGGAGGTAGGGCACAATGTACAGATAGGGTACTTTGCACAAAACCAGGCAGCAATGCTTGATGAGAACCTTACCGTTTTTGAAACGATAGACCAGATTGCTGTAGGCGAAATCCGCACGCAGATAAAGAACTTATTGGGCGCATTTATGTTTAGCGGTGACGATACTACCAAGAAAGTAAAAGTACTTTCAGGGGGTGAAAGGACGCGCCTTGCTATGATAAAGCTGTTGCTTGAGCCGGTTAACCTGCTTATTCTGGATGAACCTACTAACCACCTTGATATGAAAACCAAGGACATTATTAAAGATGCCCTGAAAGCTTTTGATGGCACGCTGGTACTTGTATCGCACGATAGGGACTTTTTAGACGGGCTGGTTACCAAAGTATTTGAATTTGGAAACAAGCGTGTGAAAGAGCACTTTGAAGATATTAAAGGTTTCCTGGAACATAAAAAGATGGAAAACCTAAGGGATATAGAAAAGAAGTAATAGCTGTAAAATACTAAAAAGGCATACGCGTTAACGTATGCCTTTTTTTATTTTACCTCTTTCCATTTATGCAATCCCATGGCTGAGGTTCTTACATAATTTTCCCACTCAGTACCGTGTTTTTCTTTCAGGTATAAAAAAACCATTTGGTTATAGTCATTATAATACTCCATGTTTATTGGTGCCAGGCAGCCAAAGTCATGGTAAGTAATATTATATTTTTCCCTGAATGCAGTATCCTTATCATTGTTATGGCGTATAAACCCGCCAAGCGTATACAGCTTAAGTGTATTTTTTTCAAGATCTGCCCTGAACTGTTTTTCAGGGGTCATTATACGCATACCCTTACTGC
>JBQGDS010000127.1:0-6213 GCA_052039185.1 Flavobacterium sp. | reverse complement strand
AGATAAAAAGCTTACCATTAAAACGAGTTATAGTTAACAAAGATTTCTTTGACTTGTACTAAATAGTAACCATATTTATTTACTTTTTGCAGAACTACGCCACAATAACAGCAAGGGTAATTATCAAAACAAAACCAATCTCAGCACCAAGAGGCCATGAGGCAACTTCTCCTGATCTATAGTCATTATACAGACAATAAATTCTGATGTAGCACCCAAATATAAGTACTACAGAAAAAAACTTTTTCCAGTTCATTTTATTTAATAAAATAGGCGAAACTAAACTTTCTCCTGCAACATTTTAATTTCATCCCTCAGTTTAGCTGCCTGCAAAAAGTCGAGGTCTTTGGCAGCTTTCTCCATTGATTTCCTTTTCTCACGGATAATTTTTTCGATATCAATCTTACTCATGTAAGTAGTATCCGGTTCCGCAGCCATTTTAGGCGCATTGTCATAATGGAAAGAGGTGATAGGGCTTTTAACCAGCGCGCTTTCAATTTTCTTGTTCAGGTTGGTAGGCGTAATATTATTGGCAGTATTGTAGTTGTGCTGCTTCTCCCTGCGGTAATTGGTTTCGTCAATCGTCCGCTGCATACTGTCAGTTATCTTGTCTGCATACATAATTGCTTTTCCGTTTACGTTACGTGCAGCACGTCCCACGGTTTGTATCAGTGAGCGGTTACTGCGCAAAAAGCCTTCCTTATCGGCATCTAAAATTGCCACAAGTGAAACTTCTGGTAAATCAAGCCCCTCCCTTAAAAGGTTTACCCCAATAAGCACATCAAACAGGCCTTTTCGTAAATCCTGCATAATTTCCACGCGTTCCAGCGTGTCCACTTCACTGTGAATATAACGGCAACGGATGGAAACTTTGGTAAGGTATTTGGCAAGCTCTTCGGCCATGCGTTTGGTAAGGGTAGTAACAAGTACACGCTCATCAACTTCCACGCGTTGCTGAATTTCTTCAATCAGGTCATCTATCTGGTTTAGGCTTGGTCGTACCTCAATTACAGGGTCAAGCAACCCGGTAGGGCGAATAACCTGTTCCACATAAATTCCCTGCGATTTTTCCATTTCATAATCAGCCGGGGTGGCGCTTACATAGACCACCTGGTTTTGCAGGGCTTCAAATTCTTCAAACTTAAGCGGACGGTTATCCATAGCTGCAGGCAGGCGGAAACCATATTCCACAAGATTTTCCTTGCGTGAGCGGTCGCCCCCGTACATGGCATGCACCTGGCTTACGGTAACGTGGCTTTCGTCTATCACCATAAGGTAATCTTTAGGGAAATAATCCAGTAGGCAGAACGGCCTTGTGCCCGGCAGCCTTCGGTCAAGGTAACGTGAGTAATTTTCAATGCCTGAACAATATCCAAGCTCACGAATCATTTCCAGGTCAAAGTTGGTACGTTCCTCAAGGCGTTTGGCTTCAAGATGTTTGCCTATCTCTTTAAAATAGTCTACCTGCTTCACAAGGTCCTGCTGTATGTCCCAAATAGCGCCCTGAAGTACATCGGGACTGGTAACAAACATGTTTGCAGGGTATATATTCAGCCTGTCGTATTTTTCAATAACCTGTGAGGTTGCTTTGTCAAATGCTTCAATTTCCTCGATCTCATCACCAAAAAAGTGAATACGGAACGGATCATCCCCATAGCTTGGGAAAACCTCAACCGTATCGCCTTTTATGCGGAAAGTACCGGGTGTAAAATCGCCCTCGGTACGGGCATAAAGGCTTTGTACAAGCCTGTGCAGTAATTTGGTACGGCTTATAACCTGGTCTTTATGCAGGGAAACAACATTCTTTTGGAACTCTACCGGGTTACCTATACCGTATAAACACGATACGGAAGCTACCACAAGCACATCCCGCCTGCCGCTAAGGAGGGCAGAAGTAGTGCTGAGCCGCATTTTTTCCAGTTCTTAGTTTATGGAAAGGTCTTTTTCTATGTAAGTTCCGGTTACGGGTATATAGGCTTCCGGCTGATAGTAGTCGTAGTACGATACAAAGTACTGTACTGCATTATCCGGGAAAAACTGCTTGAATTCGCTATACAGCTGCGCGGCAAGGGTTTTATTATGGGCAAGGACAAGTGTGGGCTTTTGTACCTTTTCAATAACATTGGCCATTGTAAAAGTTTTACCTGAACCTGTTACACCCAGCAGTGTCTGGTATTTCTCTCCTGCATCAATTCCTTCTGCTAATTGTTTTATAGCCCCGGGCTGGTCGCCCATTGGCTTATAATCAGATACTACCTTAAACTTCATTTTCTTAGCTTTTACTACAAAGGTAATGATTAGTTTGTGTTGATTCAAGCATAAGGTGCTATGTTTGACCTGACTAATCTGATGGACAATCTTACTGAAATTATTTTATCCTGCAATAAATTACCACATATTACATTATATTTAAATCAAATCATAACCAGATGAATAACATATTTATTTTGCTTTTGTTTTCTTCAATGTTTGGCAGTTGCGGCAATAAAAGTGAATTACTAGCTCAAACCGGACAGATTGCTGTTATGAATAATCCAATTCCGAAGATTAAACTTGATGGATTGTATAAGATTGATTTTCTGGTTACCGATGCCGAAGTAAATGAATACACACTTTGGCCATCAAAAGAAAAATTTGAATACGGGAACAGCATCATTTTTAATGCTGATGGTACTTTCAGCAGCGGTTATAGCGCGCCATGTGGTAATGATTGCTTTACAAGTTCTACAGGCATTTATAAATGGGTTAATGACACCTATTTGAAATTAGTAGTAAATACAATTACTGTAGACGGCGACTGCCCCAATGAAAAAAGGCGACCAGAGAAAGATCTCGGGCTGTTTCGCGTAGTGCAGATGGAGGACGGGAAGATAGTATTGATAAAAAGTTCAGGTAATGCTGATGAGGATAAAAAAATCCTTGAATATTCATCAATTCTGAAACGGTATGACAGGTCAGTTTTGCGCGGGCTTCGCTATAAACCCGGTGACGCTGTTAATGACAAAGAGATTGTGAACGAGGCCATTAAAGATAATCCTTCATTTGAAGTTTCCGGCGTAAAGGTTTTGTATTCTAAGGTTGTGGAGTATGGTTATAATAAACTGGTGCTTTTTGAATATAAAGACAAAAGGTATATTGCTGCATTTATAATTCATTCAGGCTATATTGCATTATACGGAGAGGCTAAAAATCCTGAAAATTAAGCTTAATCAAAGCATTCCATAAGCAATAAATCGCCGTCTTTGTGTTCAATAACAACCATCCCGTCAGTAACTGACTGATTGCTGCTCCCTGTACGGTAGCCTATATGCAATTCCTCATCATTTAACGGATATTTCAGGTTTTTAGTATTGATGCCTTTCACGCTGCCAATAGGTATAAGCGAGAGGATAGTATTGGCAGGATACCATTTTTCAAACTTTTGAGGCAGCAGGAAAATTTTAGAATGATCGTCCAGTATTACTATTTTCAGTTTTTCGCGGTAGCGTACAATATTGGTAATATTAGTAATAGTATGGTCAGCGCGTTTGCCTGTAGCCCAAATTACATTTACGGCAGGAATGCCACGGTCTATCAGGAAATCAAATGCTTTTTCAAGATCGGTCTTTTCCTGGTCAGGAGTATAAACAATCTCTAACGGGTATTGTGCTTCACGATATTGCTCTGCATTAAATTCACGGTCAAAATCGCCTAATAGTACATCAATCTTTATACCCAGTTCCAGCACACGCTCAATAGCACTGTCAAGCACTACCACAAGAGGCGACCATTCCAGCAACTGGCCCATAAGCTCTTTGCTGCATGGCGCACCATTTGCAATTATTAATGCAGGTTCCTGGTCTTCGCGTACAATATGGTGTGAGGACATTTTTAAGCAATTAGTTAACAGTCATGAGGCAAAAGCTATAAGCCTTACAAAAATACTATAAAAACAAAGGGTAACCTATTTTAAGATTACCCTTTGCTGAATAGTATATGCTTTTTATGGCTGAACCGTATATACAACACTTGAAACTTCGCCAAGCCTGAAATATCCAAGCGGATAATCAGCCTCATTAGTTTGGTTTACAATATTGCCGCGCAATGATACAGGGGGTGTCTGGAACGGGCCGCCACCGGCTCCGCCTTCTGCCATTGAAATAAGGATGGACATATAATTAAAATACCTTTCAGAAATTCCGTAGAGCCTTATGCCAAGCGGATCGGCAGGGGCAAGGTCTTCATGGCTGAAGAAGGCAAACATCTCGTTACCCTGGAAAAACTCATCATCAAGCACATCATAATCGGGATAAGGCATACGGTTTGAATCAAACCTTACCATATAAAAATTAGTAGCAAGCGGATCATCCTGGAAGAAGAAGCGAACCTCTATATCTTCATTAAGGAAGCCTCCTTCGTTATCCTGGATAATGTTATTTATATCGGGCGAAGGATAAAGTGTTTCAGTAGCTTTGTATGTTTGCCCGCCACTTACAACAGTTAGTGTATAGGTTTCCCCAATTACCGGAGCGAAGTTAGTGCAGGTGTATTCGCCTGTGCCGGGAGTTTCAATAAAATCAAACTGTGTGTTGGTACTGTTTGTTATAAACACAGTTGCGCCCGATACTACCGGAACAGTAGGGTTGTAATACCCTGTTGTTGTAGTAAGCTTTATTACCTGCTCGTTGCCAGGTGTGCCTTTTACCCAGTTTATTGATGCATCAACTACCAGCTTTGGCGGGGCTGTATCAAGATCAACGGTTACCACTTCCTCACAAGATATAAGGAAAAGTGACAGCAATAGTGCGGTTATATAAAATATATTTTTCATGTTATTTAGAATCTGAAATTATACGTTACACTTGGAATAATACCAAATATTGAAAGCCTTACGGCCTCATTAGCGCCTGAATATTCGTTTTGCCTGAAGGTAATTGAGGCACTGTTCATCCTGTTATACAGGTTGTATATGCTGAATACCCATTCGCCCTGCCAACCTTTTTTCTTGTCAGGTTTTGGCGTGTATGTAGCCGATACATCGAGGTGGTGGTAAGCAGGCATCCTGTCTTCATTACGTGAGCTGAAGTTTGGTATGTTCAGGTCACCATAGCGGTAATAGCCGTTAGGGAAGGTAACCGGCTGGCCTGACTGTAATGCAAATATGCTGCTGAACGACCATTTGCTGTTCAGCTGGTAATTTGCAGTAACCGAAAGATTATGTGTTTTATCATAACCAGAAAGATACCAGTCGCCATTATTTATACCTGTTTCGCCTGCAACACTGCCCGGTGTTTTTTGCTCGGTACGCGACAGTGTGTATGATATCCACCCGTTAAGTTTGCCTTTGTTTTTACGCAGCAGGAGCTCTACACCATAGGCTCTTGATTTGCCGTTAAGTACAACCTGTTCAATAGCGTTATTGGCAATCAGGTCGGCACCGTCAATATAATCAAGCCTGTTTTTTACATCTTTATAATATGCTTCTAGCTCAAGAGAATAGGCATCATTGCTGAAATTCCTGAAATAACCCACAGCATACTGATCAAGTGTTTGCGGCTTCAGGTAATTGTCGCTTGGCGCCCAAACATCAAGCGGGGTTGGCGATGATGTGTTTGATATAAGGTGAAGGTATTGTGCCATGCGGTTGTAGCTGGCCTTAACCGACTGGTCTTCATTAAGCTGATAGGCTATTGCTGCACGGGGTTCGAAGTTGTTGAAATCGGCTATGGTTTTACCACTACCATAATGTTGCGTACCTGTTGGCGCTGCCTTTTCATATATTTTCAGCTGGTTGTTAAATACTACCGGCTGGTTGTTAGCATACGTATTTATATCCTGTGAACCCATCCTGTAGAACATACTGAAACGCATACCGTAGCTTACAGTAAGCTTGTCGGTAATTTTTTGTTCGGCATCAATATAGGCTGCCGGCTCAAGTGCATATTTTTTATCAAGCTGGTCATGGTTAACTGCCGAATTACTGCCCGACGGTGCTACTGTACCGGGATTGAAGTCGTAATAAAGGGCATTAACACCATAGCTTAATTTCATGTCGTCCGAAAGGTAATGCTTCAGGTCATACTTAAAGTTGTAATTCTTTATACCTGAATCCCACTTAAGCCCGATAAAATCAAGCTGAAGCCCGTAATAGTAATCACTGTAAATAAAACTCATGTTAGAGAAAAGCTTCTCATTAAACAGGTGATTCCAGCGCAGGTTAAGCACCGCATTACC
>JBQGDS010000126.1:0-5786 GCA_052039185.1 Flavobacterium sp. | reverse complement strand
CGTTCAGAACGACAAAGGCAACTTATTATTCAATCAAAATATATAAATACAAAACAAAAAACCTCTCATTTTCATGAGAGGTTTTTGTTGGTCTACTAGGACTCGAACCTAGAATGACTGAACCAAAATCAGTAGTGTTACCATTACACCATAGACCAGTACCATATTGCTTCAAATTCACTGCCTGCACAAGCATTCTGTGAACTTGTTTGCGGGTGCAAATGTAGTACATATTTTTTTTTATCCAAATTTTTACAACAAAAAATATGAAAAATTTCTTTTCGCCGTTTTGTACGTGAAAAAAGATTTTCTTTGCATAACAAAACAACTTATTGTTAACCAATACATGACACAGTTTAATTTTAAAAAATGGGACACGATAGCCGGATGGGCTGTTTTTGCCATTTCTTTCATTGTTTACACATTAACCGTAGAACGTACACTTAGTTTTTGGGACTGCGGTGAATATATAACCACTGCAGCCAACCTTGAAATAGGGCACCCGCCGGGAGCGCCTTTATTCCAGATGGCCGGTGCATTCATGGCATTGTTTGCAACAGGCCCTGATAAAATTGCCCTGATGGTAAATATGCTATCGGTACTGTCAAGCGCCTTTACCATACTGTTCATGTTTTGGTCTACTACTATCATACTGAAAAATATCATACTGCTTAACCGCACAGAGATAAGCCGAAACAATGGCATAATGATATTGGGCAGCGCCGTTGTAGGCAGCCTTGCATTTACCTTTAGCGACAGCTTCTGGTTTAACGCTACCGAGGCCGAAGTTTATGCTATGGCAACACTGTTTATTGCATTGCTTATGTGGGCCGGCCTTAAATGGGGTGAGGACATGCATAAACCACGTGGCAATAAGTGGCTGTTGATCATATCGCTGCTTATAGGCTTATCTTTCGGGGTGCACTTTATGGCCTTGCTTACAATACCATCTATCGGGCTTATCTATTTCTTTAAGAATTATAAAACTGTAACTATTAAGAATTTTATTATTGCCAACATTGTAATTGTAGCTATACTCTTCTTTGTATTTAAGTTCCTCCTGCCATATACGCTTGCACTGTTTGGCAAAACAGAGATATTCATGGTGAATAATTTCGGACTGCCTTTTAACTCCGGAACCATATTCGCTACGCTTGCAATAATAGCTTTGTTCTATTTTGGCCTGCGCTACACAAAGAGGAAAAACCTGCCAATGTATAACACCGGGTTACTGTGCCTGCTATTTATATTCATAGGTTTCTCCACCTGGCTGATGCTGCCTATACGCGCCAATGCCAATGTGGTGATTAACGAGAACCGCCCGAGCGATGCTGCCGAGGTACTGGCCTACTATAACCGTGAGCAATATGGTGAGCAAAAAACTTTTTACGGCCCGCTGTATACTACCATCTACTCCGGTATTGACAAGGATAATCCTTACAGCGATGCTAAGCCTAATTATGAGCGTGACTATAAAACCGGGAAATATGTAATTGTAAACCATTACAAAAATGCAAAGCAAAATCCTGACAGCAGGCATTTTGCTGTACTGCCGCGTATGGTTAGCGATAAAGATGGCCACTCAGTAAACTACATGGCTTTTGCAGGCCCGCCGGAATTCAGGCTTGACCCTGCTCATGATTATACTGAAGACCTGATGCAGTATGGCGTTGATGTAAACAACATTTCTGAAGAACAGGCCATGCAGGCTATGGAACAGATTAAAGGTGAATTGCAAAACGTTATAGCAGAATTTAAAGCTGCTTATAAAAAAGGCGACCTGGGTAACGAGGAATATGATAAGTTCCTGAAAAATTATGGCCAGTACCTGATTATTGAAAAACCTGGATTTGCCGCGAATATGAAGTATATGTTCGAGTACCAGTTTGGCTATATGTGGTGGCGTTACCTTATGTGGAACTTTACCGGACGCCAGGACGATATACAGGGCGAATACAACAATAATGGCAACTGGATAAGCGGCATAAACTTTATTGATGAGGCAAGACTGGGTCCGCAATCTAACCTATCTCCTGACATGAAAAACAATAAAGGCAGGAACGTGTATTATTTCCTTCCGTTTATACTTGGCGTTATCGGCTTTATATATCATGCTAAAAAGGACCTGAAAAGCTTTTATGTTTTCCTGGCTCTATTTCTTTTCACCGGTATCGCGCTGAAGATATTCCTGAATGAAAGTCCTTTCGAAGTACGTGAGCGGGACTATGCCGTAGTGGGTTCATTCTATGTATTTGCCATATGGATAGCACTGGGGGTATTTGCTATATACGAAGGGATTAAAAAATACATAACTGCAAAGGCAGCCATACCTGTTGTACTAACTGCAACATTGCTGGCAGCGCCAGTACTTATGGCAAAGGAAAACTGGGATGACCATGACCGCTCCGGCCGATACACTGCTATTGCGATGGCCAAGGCTTATCTTGATTCATGTGCGCCGAACGCCATATTATTTACCATTGGCGATAATGATACTTTCCCTTTATGGTATGCCCAGGAAATTGAAGGTTACCGTACCGATGTAAAAATTGTATGTACCACGCTGTTGGTTAGTGACTGGCATATTGATATGGTGGCACGGAAAACGCATAAATCAGATGCAATACCTACTAACTTTAAGCACAGCCAGTATGCAGGCGGTAAGCGTGATTTTATAATTTATTCGCCACGTACCGAAAGCCGGATGGACATAAAAGACTTTATGAAGTTTATTGCGTTGGAAGATGAAGGTGCTAAAGCTGAACTGAACAGCGGTGAAAAAGTAAACTTCTACCCTACTAATAAAATCCGTGTAAATGTTGACCGGGAAGCAGTAATAAAAAACAAGGTTGTGCCGGAAAGGTTGTATGACTCGATAGTGCCATACATTGACATTGACCTGCCTAAGAGCGCCATTTATAAAAACAGCATGATAATGCTGGACATCATTGCGAACAACAACTGGAAACGCCCTATTTATTTCTCAGGCGGCAGCTACGATCAGTCGGATTATATATGGATGAAGGATTACCTGCAGCTAGAAGGGCTTGCGTACAGGCTTGTGCCTATTAAAACACCATTGGCCAAAAGCGCCAGCCCGGTTGACTTAGGGTTTATAGATACCGATAGCATGTATAACATTGTTATGGGCTGGGACTGGGGCAATAGCAGCAGCGAAAATATATACCACGACCCGCAAACGCGCCGTAACAGTTTTAACTTCAGGAAAAATATTGCACGCCTTAGTGAGGTATTGATACAGGAAGGCAAAAAAGACAAGGCGCATAAAGTGCTGGATCTTGCTGTAAAAAATATGCCACTTGATCATTACGGCATCTATTTCCTTTGGGAACCGTATGCTGATGGCTATTATAAAACAGGCGATGCAAAAGCAGCCCGTACCCTTTTAGGCAAGCTAATTAAAAAATACCAGGAAGACCTGGATTATTATAAGTCGTTATCATTATCAGCACAAAATGATGCCGTAATGGAAATCGTTGCCGATATAGAGCGCTACCGAAGTCTGTTGCTTATCATGAAAGATAATAATGACACCGCTTATTATGAAAAAGAGCGGGAAGTATTTAATAAATACAATGCAATGTTCAGGCAATTTGAACGCGAAAAGGAATAAGTAAATAAGGGGCGGAACTATTTCCGCCCCTTTTGTTTTCTCATAAAATACGCACAAATACGGTACTTCCGTAAAAAAATTAGTTTCTTTGCAACAGAATAAAAACCAGACATTATTTTATTGCATGATAACATTCAACTACAAAAAGTGGAATACCATCACAGGATGGGCCGTTTTTGCCATTGCCCTGATTGTTTATTCACTAACCGTTGAACCTACCCTTAGCTTTTGGGATTGTGGCGAATATATAGCCACCGCAGCAAAACTTGAAGTAGGCCACCCGCCGGGAGCTCCGCTTTTCCAGATGATGGGTGCTTTCTTTGCAATGTTTGCCTCCGGGCCGGACAAGGTAGCGCTTATGGTTAATATGGTTTCGGTTGTTTCGAGTGCATTTACAATACTGTTCATGTTCTGGTCTGTGACTATTGTACTGAAGGATGTGGTTACAAAATTCTCAGAATTTAATAACAATAATGCCTTTGTAATTTTAGGAAGCGCAGCCGTAGGTTCACTTGCCTACACGTTTTCTGACAGCTTCTGGTTCAATGCAACTGAAGCCGAGGTTTATGCTATGGCTTCCTTATTTATATCCCTGCTTTTATGGCTGGGATTGCGCTGGGGGCAGGAGATGCATACGCCCCGAGGCAATAAATGGCTGCTTATCATATCGCTGGTAGTGGGACTGTCATTCGGTGTTCACTTTATGGCGCTGCTAACCATACCAAGTATCGGCTTCATCTACTTCTTTAAAAATTATGAAAAGGTTACCGTAAAAAGCTTCATCATTGCTAATGTAGTAATAGTAGCGGTACTTCTTTTCATTTTTAAATTCCTTCTGCCTTATACACTGGCGCTTTTCGGAAAAACAGAAATATGGATGGTGAACAGCCTTGGCATGCCATTCAACTCAGGCACTATCTTTATGGCATTGCTAATTGTAGTAATTTTTTACTTTGGGTTGCAATACACCAAAAGAAAGCAAAAGCCTTTTTACAATACATTACTGCTTTGCGTTCTGTTTATCTTCATTGGTTTCTCTACCTGGATGATGCTGCCTATACGTGCTAATGCCAATGTGGTAATTAATGAAAACCGCCCAAGCGATGCTGCCGAGGTACTGGCTTATTACAATCGTGAACAATATGGCGAGCAGAAACTTTTTTACGGACCTATGTATTCTGACACCTATTCGGGGCTGGACAAGAACAACCCGTATGAAGATGAAAAGCCTAACTACCAGCGCGATTATAAAACTGGAAAATACATTATTGTAAATAATTACAAGAATGCCAAGCAAAATGGCGATGACAACCATAAAGGCTTTATGCCGCGTATGTGGAGCAGCGACCATGCGGTTAGCTATATGAGTTTTACAAAGCCACTTAATTTTAAGATAAATCCGTCGTATGATTACACACAGGAACTTGCTGCCTATGGCTTACCGCTTGACCAGATGAGCGAGGAAGATGTTATGCGTTATGCTTCCGGACTGCGTGGTGAAGTAGAAAAAAAGGTAAACGAGTTTCGTGCCGAGTTCCAAAGAACGGAGGACCTGGATGCTTACAGCCGTTTCCTGAAACAATACAGCCAGTACCTTATTGTTGAGAAACCAACACTTGGCGAGAATATATGGTTTATGCTGGAATATCAGTTTGGCTATATGTACTGGCGTTACCTTATGTGGAACTTTGCCGGTCGCCAGAATGACATACAGGGTAAATACGGCAATATGGATGGTAATTGGCTAAGTGGTGTAACCCCTGTTGATGAAATGCACCTTGGGTCACAAAAAAACCTTCCGTCTGACCAGTTGAATAATAAGGCGAGAAACACCTATTATTTCCTTCCGCTTATATTAGGTATTATCGGTGGTGTTTTCCATTTCAGGAAAGACAGGAAGAGTTTTTATGTCCTTCTGACCCTTTTCTTATTTACCGGCCTCGCCTTAAAAATATACCTTAATGAAAGGCCGTTCGAACCGCGGGAAAGGGATTATGCCCTTGTAGGGTCGTTCTTTGTATTTGCCATGTGGATAGGCTTCGGCGTTTATGCATTATACGATGGTATTAAAAATTACCTAAGCCCTAAAGTTTCAGGCCCGGTTGTAGTAGCACTGTCACTTTTAGCAGCACCTGTGCTTATGGGTGCACAA
>JBQGDS010000125.1:0-19372 GCA_052039185.1 Flavobacterium sp. | reverse complement strand
TGGAAAATGTGAACCGCTTCCCTTTTATATTGGAGCTTACTAATGAAAAAGGCGATATACAGGCCACCTATTATTCTGAAAAAGATACACAAATTAACTTTGATAATCTTGTGCCCGGCAAATATGTAATGCGGGTTATTTATGACGATAACAAGAATCGCGAATGGGATAGTGGCAACGTGCTCGAAAAACGCCAGCCTGAAGAGGTAATATATTTCCCCAAGATACTCGATTTAAAGGCGCTTTGGGATATGGAGGAAACCTTTAATCTTGCAAGATAAAGTTGTCCCTGTCATTAAGGAAACCATATTTTTTTCGCGTAGCAATAAGCTCAGTTTTACTGAGGGTTATGGTTATAGCCACCTGTTCAGCTTCTGATTTTTCTATAACTGTACCCAATGCGTCTAAAACCTGGCTGTGCCCGGGATGATAATAATCATTCGCATCATAACCGGTTCGGTTTACACCAACTGTATAGCACATGTTTTCTATAGCTCTTGCTTTTAGCAAAGCGTCCCAGGCGGTTATACGAACCTGTGGCCAGTTAGCCACATAAAGTAACAGATCGTACTCTTCAGTATTTCTTGAAAATACGGGGAAGCGCACATCATAACACACAAGTGGGCATATTTTCCAGCCTTTATACTCTACAATAAGCCTTTTACTGCCTGCGGTGTATTCTTTTTCTTCGCCTGCAAGTGAGAACAGATGGCGCTTGTCATACTGCTTTATAGTACCGTCAGGAAATACAAATAGCAGCCTGTTGAAGTATTTGTTGTCTTCTGTAATCACTACGCTGCCTGTAACGGCACATTCATTAGCTGATGCAATATCTTTCATCCATTGCACAGTTTCGCCATCCATAGGCTCTGCAATATGCCGGGGCTTCATGGTAAAGCCTGTAGTAAACATTTCGGGCAGAATGATAAGGTCAGTATTTCCCTCAAGAGCGTTAATCATATTGCCGATATGCTTCCTGTTAGCTGTGGGATCTTCCCAAACCAGGGGCGATTGTAAAAGTGTGATTTTCATAGTATAGTAAAAATACAAAAACCTGCCGGGTAAATCCTGGCAGGTTCAAGTTAAAAAGTATTAAATCTACTTGGTATATTACTTTATGCTTGCAAATAAATACTCCCTGTTCATACGGGCAATATTTTCAAGAGAAATGCCTTTAGGGCATTCCACCTCGCATGCTCCGGTATTGGTACAGTTACCAAAACCTTCTTCATCCATTTTCTTCACCATATTCAGTACACGGTCATGCGCTTCAACCCTTCCCTGAGGAAGTAGTGCAAACTGTGAAACTTTAGCCGATACGAAAAGCATAGCAGAAGCATTTTTACAACTTGCCACACAAGCGCCACAGCCAATACACGTAGCTGCATCAAAAGAGCGGTCAGCATCATGCTTTTTAATTGGGATAGCGTTTGCATCAATAGTATTACCGGAAGTATTTACCGAGATAAAACCACCGGCATGCTGAATCCTGTCAAAAGATGTCCTGTCAACAACAAGGTCTTTTATTACAGGGAAAGCTTTCGCACGGAAAGGCTCAATGTAAATAGTGTCGCCATCCTTAAATTTACGCATGTGCAGCTGGCAGGTAGTTACACCCCTGTCCGGGCCATGCGCCTCACCGTTGATGAAAAGCGAACACATACCGCAAATGCCCTCGCGGCAATCATGGTCAAATGCAACAGGATCTTCTCCCTTGCTGTTAAGCTCTTCATTCAACACGTCAAGCATTTCAAGGAATGACATGTCAGGGGAAACATTGTTGATGTTGTAATCAACCATTTTTCCTGTATCCTTGGCGTTTTTCTGACGCCATATTTTAAGTTTTAAGTTCATAACTTCAGTATTGAGTATTAAGTATTGAGTATTGAGACACCGTCTAACATCTCAATGCCCGTTACTAAAATCTTATTTATAGCTACGTTGTACCAGTTTCACATTATCAAACACAAGCGGTTCTTTGTGCAGTACGGCTTCACTTGGGTTACCTTTGTATTCCCATGCAGCAACATAAGCAAAGTTTTCGTCATCACGCTGTGCTTCACCTTCTTCAGTCTGGTATTCCTCGCGGAAGTGGCCGCCACACGATTCATTTCTGTGCAGGGCATCTTTAGCGAACAACTCACCAAGCTCAAGGAAATCGGCTACGCGCATTGCTTTTTCCAGTTCCTGGTTAAAGCTGTACATATCACCCGGCACTTTTACATCACGCCAGAATTCTTCGCGAAGTGCCGCAATCTCAGCAATGGCTTCAGTAAGGCCTTGTGCGTTACGCGCCATACCTACTTTATCCCACATAATTTTGCCCAGCTTTTTATGGAAGTGGTCAACAGTGTGCTTGCCGTTATTATTCATAAGGCGCTCAATCTGGCCTCTTACATTCTTCTCAGCTTCTTCAAATTCAGGAAGGTCGGTAGATATTTTGCCTGTACGTATATCTTTAGCAAGGTAATCACCAATTGTATATGGCAACACAAAGTAACCATCGGCAAGTCCCTGCATCAGTGCCGAAGCACCCAGGCGGTTAGCACCGTGGTCAGAGAAGTTTGCCTCACCAATAGCATAGCATCCTTCTACGGTTGTCATAAGGTTATAGTCAACCCAAATACCACCCATAGTATAGTGCACTGCAGGGTAAATCATCATTGGGGTAACATATGGGTTTTCGTCTACAATTTTTTCATACATCTGGAAAAGGTTACCGTATTTATTTTCGATAACTTCAGTTCCCAGTTTTTTAACCAGCTCGGCGTCTTCAGTATTCAGGCCTTTTATTTTAGCCTGCTCTTTACCATAACGGGTAATTGCTGAAGCAAAGTCAAGATATACTGCCTCGCCTGTTTTATTTACACCAAAACCGGCATCGCACCTTTCTTTAGCAGCACGCGAAGCAACGTCACGCGGTACAAGGTTACCAAATGAAGGATATCTTCTTTCAAGATAATAATCCCTTTCCTCTTCTTTAAGGTCGGTTGGTTTTTTCTTTCCTTCGCGGATAGCAGCTGCATCCTCTAAGGTTTTTGGTACCCATATACGCCCGTCATTACGAAGTGACTCCGACATAAGTGTAAGCTTACTCTGGTGGTCGCCTGAAACAGGAATACATGTAGGGTGAATTTGTGTATAGCAAGGGTTAGCAAAATAAGCGCCCTTTTTATGTGCTTTCCATGCAGCAGTTACGTTACTTCCCATAGCATTGGTAGACAGGAAGAATACGTTACCGTAACCACCTGTACCCAGCACTACCGCGTGGGCAGAATGTCTTTCAATTTCACCTGTAATAAGGTTACGTGCTATAATACCACGTGCTTTACCGTTTACAATAACAAGGTCAAGCATTTCATGGCGATTGTACATTTGTATTTTACCACGGCCTATTTGGCGGTTCATGGCAGAATAAGCACCTAATAAAAGCTGTTGGCCTGTTTGTCCTTTAGCATAAAAGGTACGTGATACAAGAGTACCACCAAATGAGCGGTTGTCAAGCAAGCCGCCATATTCCCGTGCCAACGGTACGCCCTGTGCCACACACTGGTCAATAATATTAGCAGAAACTTCGGCAAGGCGGTGTACGTTAGCTTCACGCGCACGGTAGTCGCCACCTTTTACGGTATCATAAAATAAGCGGAATGTTGAGTCACCGTCGCCCTGATAGTTCTTGGCGGCGTTAATACCACCCTGTGCGGCAATTGAATGAGCACGGCGTGGTGAATCCTGGAAACAGAAAGCTTTTACGTTATAGCCAAGCTCGGCAAGTGTAGCCGCGGCTGATCCTCCTGCAAGGCCTGTACCCACAATAATAACATCAATGTTACGCTTGTTAGCCGGGTTAACCAGGTTAATGTGGTCTTTATAATCTTCCCATTTTTTTGAAATAGGGCCGTTTGGTATTTTAGAATCTAATGCCATATAATTAAGCTTTTAGAAAGAAATGTATGTAAACCGGTATAATGGCAAATAGTAGTGGTACTATTACAGAGAAACCTTTACCGAAATTTTTGATCAGCATATTGTATTTAGGATTGTTAGCTCCTAAAGACTGGAATGCGCTGCCGAAACCATGCCAAAGATGGAATCCCAGCACAATCATGGATATAACATAAAGTATTGTTGCTATAAGGCCATATTCCGGATGTTTAAAGAAGTCAACCGTAATTTTATGAAGGTCTTTATAGCCATCCTTGATTTTTACTTTTGCCCCGGCATCGTAAAACTCAGTCCTGTTCTTAATTTCAACAAGGCCTTGTTCAATCTGGCTTTTAGGAAGGTATGCGCCATCTGTTGTCAGGTAAAATTCCTGTTTCATTCCACCAGCATCTATGGTAATAGTCTGTAATGGCATGTTTTGGTCAAAATGCATACGCGCCCAAAAGTTTACCATGTGCGTTACAATGAAAATAAGGATAACTGTACCAAGTACCGCCATATTCCTTGAAGCCCATATTGTATTTGCGCCCTGGTTTTCCTTAGCATATTTTACTGGTCTTGCCTTTCGGTTCTGAACGGTAAGCAATATACCATCTACAGCGTGAAAAATAATAGAAATGTAAGTTAAATACGAGGCTACTTTAATCGCCGGATTAGTAGTCATGAAAAGCGCATACTGGTTGAATTGCAGCGCATCAGCGTAAATTAATTGTAAATTCCCGATTAAGTGCCCAATTAGAAAAAGGCACAGAAATAAACCTGTCAGAGCCATCCAGTACTTTTTTGCAAGCGATGACTTTAATAATGCAGATTTTGCCATAGTATCTGATTAATGTAATAAAGTTTTTAAAAAAATCAAACAAAAATAAGCTAAGATGACAATAACTACAACCTTTGCGCTTATTTATAATGAATATAAAATATAGGGTCTCCTTTAAATTTACTTTAAAATTATACGCTGAATAATTTTAAAGCGAAAAAAAACCACAAACTGTAATAAAACGGTTTGTGGTACATATATTTTGCTTTTACATTAATGGGTTTTGGTTACATCTTCGTCTACAACCAGTATAAAATCGGCCTTTTTAAAGTGTTCTTTTTCCAATTCGCCTACTTCTTTTTGTGACACAGTAGCGATAGTAACAATTTTAAGTTCCGGTTTTTGTTTCTTGAGGTACCAGTTTATGCCTTCATAATTATCACTGTGATATGTGCCGTTGTAGTGTATAAATATCGTTTGGGGCTTCAGGTTTTGCAGGATAAAATGTGCCATGGTAGCGTCTTTTACTGCCTGTGCTTTCGGCAGGTTGTCGCCTCCGTGGCCTCCGGCCATTTCCAGCATGGCTACATAACCGGGCAGTGATGCATCATAAGCTATTGGCAAAGGGGCAATCCACGATTTTTCTTCAGGCGTTAGCTTTTCAAGTGCTTCAAATCCGCCCCTGTATACCTGGCTGGCGTAGCGCCTTGGGATATTGGCTGCAATAAACGCGAATTTCTTTTCCTTTGCAAAATCAACCAACGGCTTATAATCCGTTTTATAGTTAGGCCACAGGCGTGCCAGGGTGTCAAATGCTTTTTGGTTTATCTGTCCCGCAAGGTATTGATCCAGCTGCTTCTGGTTGTCGGCTTCAATCATTTCTGCACCAAGCACAAGGTTTTTCTTTTCGGCAAGGTCCTTTGTCAATTCCAGCTGCAGCCAGTGTACTATGGAATTGTCATGGTGTTCGCCAAACAATACCACTTGAGCATCTGCAGCAGCAGAAAGCATTTTTTTATAGGTTGTTTTTTTGCCGTCTTTAGTATAAAGTTGGTACGGCTGTTTGTCCTGGGCATTGGCTAAGGCAAAAGATAACGCCAGCAGGACTATGTATACATTTTTCATGAATAACTATTTGCTTACAAATATACAGTTCAGTATTGTTAAACCTGTAATTATTGCCGGCGGATTAACAATCATCTCATTACAAAACTTTATTTTTGACATTCATAAATCAGAAAATCATGAAATACGAACAAATAGACAGTAACCTGTTTATTAAAAACCGTAAAAAGTTCATGGCACATATGAAGCCAAAGAGCGTTGCGGTTTTTAATTCAAACGATATTTATCCTATAAGCGCTGACAGTACAATGCCTTTTGAGCAGCACCGTGATATTTTTTACCTTAGCGGGGTTGACCAGGAAGAAAGCATATTACTGCTTTGCCCTGATGCACCATATGAGCACCAGCGCGAAATGCTTTTCCTGCGTGAAACCAATGAGCATATTGCGGTATGGGAAGGTGAAAAGCTCACAAAAGATAAAGCTTTTGAAGTATCAGGAATAAAGACTGTGCACTGGCTTAAGGATTTTCACAAAGTGCTGTTCGAAATAATGACGTATTGTGATACTATATACGTTAATACTAACGAGCACTACCGTTCAGCAGTTGAAACTGAAACGCGCGAGGACCGTTTTATAAAATGGTGGAAAGAAAAATATCCTGCGCACCAGGTGGCAAAGAGCAACCCGATACTGCAACGCCTTCGTTCGGTTAAGGAACCACAGGAAATCGCACTGATGCAAAGGGCTTGTGATATTACCGAGAAAGGTTTCCGCCGCCTGCTGAAATTTGTAAAGCCGGGCGTTATGGAATACGAAATTGAGGCAGAACTGCTTCATGAGTTTGTACGTAACCGTTCCAAAGGGTTTGCCTATACTCCAATTGTAGCTTCGGGTAATAATTCTAATGTATTACATTATATACAAAACAATCAAGAATGTAAGCCTGGCGATCTGCTATTGCTTGATGTAGCTGCTGAATATGCTAACTATTCCAGCGACCTTAGCCGTACGCTACCGGTAAGCGGGCGTTATACCGAAAGGCAAAAGGCTGTGTATAACGCTGTATTGCGTGTAAAGAATGAAGCAACTGCTATGCTGGTGCCGGGTACGCTTTGGAAAGATTACCATGTAGAAGTAGGTAGGATAATGACCTCTGAACTTTTAGGGCTTGGACTGATCAGCCAGACTGATGTAGACAATCAAAATCCGGACTGGCCGGCGTATAAAAAGTATTTTATGCACGGTACATCGCACCATCTGGGGCTTGATACTCACGATTACGGTTTGCTGTATGAGCCTATGCAGGCCAATATGGTATTTACTGTAGAACCGGGTATCTATATCCCTGAAGAAGGTTTCGGTATTCGTCTTGAAGATAATGTAGTAATACAGGAAACCGGTGCGCCATTCAACCTTATGGGCAACATACCAATTGAGGCTGATGAGATTGAGGAGATAATGAATTCATAGTTAATTGTCACGATGAGACTGCGGGAGCAGGCGCCCATTATAATTAAACGGTTCACAATTGTGAACCGTTTTTTATTGTCTGCCAATTGCCAGTTTAATGGCTAAAGCCTATTTTTGTAGTAAGGGTATATAATCAACCGTAACTACACTTGGAACAAGCCATCCTCTATAAAAATATAAATATCAATTATACCGATACCGGTAAAGGTACTGTGGTGGTATTGCTGCATGGTTTTTTAGAGAATACCACCATGTGGCAGGAACTGGTGCCGCAGTTCAGTAAAAAGTACAGGGTTATAGCTATTGATCTTCTAGGGCATGGGAAAACCGGATGCCTGGGCTACATACATACCATGGAGGACATGGCCGATGCCGTACATGCTGTGTTGCACGAGCTGAGAATACGTAAAGCTATTTTTGTGGGGCATTCCATGGGCGGATATGTGTCGTTGGCTTTTGCAGAATTTTATCCTGATATGGTTAAGGGCATTGTGCTGCAAAACTCAACATCGCGAGCTGATAGTGATGAGCGTAAAATTAACCGGGACAGGGCTATACATGCTGTTAAGCAAAGCTATACCAACTTTGTACGCATGAGTATTGCCAATCTTTTTAGTGAAGATAATCGCGAACGGCTACTAGCTGAGATTGAAAACGTAAAACAGGAAGCACTGAAAACACCGCTGCAGGGAATTGTTGCTGCGCTGGAAGGCATGAAAGCACGTAAAGACCGTGAAGTGATACTGCATTTTGCACCTTACCCCTTGCTTCTTGTTCTTGGCGAGAAGGACCCTGTGCTGAATTATGCCGACAGCCTGGAGCAGATTGAAGGAACCAACGTAAAACTCATTACCTATCCTGACGGGCACATGAGCCATATTGAGAACCGGGAACAGCTTATAAATGATTTATTGGCTTTTTTTAAAGAGTGCTGAATATTTTAGATACGATATAAAATAAGAAAATCCCCTATAGGGGATTTTTTACATTTAAAAGATATTACTTTTTCAGGAACTTTTTAGTTTGCGAAGCGCCGTCCTCACTATAAATCTTTGCAATGTACATTCCGTTGGCAAGGCTGCTTACATTAACGTTTAACGTTGTGCTTTCCATTAGCTTCTGGCCGTTGATAGTATAAATTTCAACGTTGCTGACTGTTGTACCGTCCGGTGCCTGTATGTTCAGGATGTCTTTTGCGGGGTTAGGGTAGGTGGTTATGGCTGATTTGCTGAATGAATCAGAGCTCATAGTGCCTCTTGTAACCACGATATTGTCATAATAAGCATCGTTTCCGTAATTGTTGTGCAGCATGTTGAAACCTAATATGTCAAGCTGCGTGTAGTTGGCAATGTCAAGCTCAAGGGTATTGTTTACATAATATTTTATTGATGCAGCAGTAACCTCAATCCTTATATTTACCCACGTGTTGGGCGTCCATTCCTGCACGGCATATTCAAAACCATAATTTACATCATCAATCAGGTAAATAAATCCGCGGTTTTCGATACCTACTCCCGCAACCGGCACAAATTCTTCGTTTTCATCAACCGAATACAATACAAACTCAAAGTCGGCGCCCATTTGCCCGGTAGCCAAAACATCATACGAAATGGTGAAGCCGTTGTATGAAGCCGGCTCGGCGAACTCCCTTACTGCGCCAAAAATAGGGAACCACTGATCAGGGAAGGTCGGTTCGTGTGCATTTTTAAATGAGTAGCTGCCTGTTTTTGATTTCTCGGCAGAAATAACCTGGTTTTGTATAAATCCCCCCGAGCCTTGGGTTACAGTCCAGCCGTTTTGGTTGTGTATGGTTCCTAACTGGTAGCCTTCTGAAGCTTCAAACGAAATGGTTTCCTGTTGTGCGAATGTAACTGCCGACATTGCTGCCAGCATAAGTGTGTAAATTTTTTTCATACGTGTGTGTATTAAAGAACCCGCAATTTACCACTTAATTAAAAATTGATTACGCCTGAGACCGTTAAAAATCCTTTAAAATAAAGCTTTGCGAACGATGTGATTTCATTATACTATGTAAATTGTAATGCCTAAAACAAAAAACCCGTCACATTACTGTAACGGGTCTCATATCTAATATCTCAATACTAATCATTCAGCTTCAGTACCGCCATAAACGCTTCCTGTGGTATCTCTACGTTACCCACCTGGCGCATACGCTTTTTACCTTTTTTCTGTTTTTCCAATAGCTTACGTTTACGGGAGATATCACCACCGTAACACTTGGCGGTAACGTCTTTACGCAGGGCCTTCACCGTTTCACGGCTGATAACCTTAACGCCAATAGCCGCCTGGATAGGAATATCAAACTGCTGGCGCGGTATAAGCTCTTTCAGCTTCTCGCACATTTTCTTACCAATGTTGTAGGCATTATCCTCGTGGATAAGCGCACTAAGCGCATCTACACCCTGGCCGTTAAGCAGCACGTCCAAACGTACCAGTTTTGACGTACGCATGCCAATAGGAGAGTAGTCAAACGAGGCATAACCTTTAGATACCGTTTTCAGCCTGTCGTAAAAGTCAAACACAATCTCGGCAAGCGGCATGTCAAAGTTCAGTTCTACACGCTCGGTAGTAAGGTACGTCTGGTTGGTAATAATACCACGTTTTTCAATACACAGGCTCATTACGTTGCCCACAAAATCACTCTTAGTAATTATTGTGGCTTTAATATATGGCTCCTCTACACGATCCAGTTTGCTTGGCTCGGGCAGGTCGCTCGGGTTGTTAACTATAATTCCGGTTTCAGGATCTTTCTTGGTATAGGCAAGGTATGACACGTTAGGTACGGTAGTAATAACTGTCATGTCAAACTCACGCTCCAGTCGCTCCTGTATAATTTCCATGTGCAGCATGCCCAGGAACCCGCATCGGAACCCAAAGCCCAGCGCTGCCGAACTTTCCGCCTGGAACACCAGCGATGCGTCGTTCAGCTGCAGTTTTTCCATACTGTTGCGCAGTTCTTCGTAGTCCTCGGTGTCTACAGGATATATACCTGCAAAAACCATTGGCTTTACGTTCTCAAAACCGGCAATCATATTTTGTGTAGGCGTCTTGGCATCGGTAATTGTGTCACCCACTTTTACCTCTTTTGCCTCTTTAATACCTGAAATCAGGTAACCAACATCGCCTGCGCTTACTATCTGCTTAGGTACCTGGTTTAGTTTCAGCGTACCGATCTCGTCCGCAAAATATTCGTTGCCGGTAGCCATGAATTTAATTTTCTGGCCTTTGGTTATCGAACCGTTTATTACCCTGAATATAACCTCGATACCACGGAACGGGTTGTACACCGAGTCAAATATAAGTGCCTGTAACGGCTCATCAGGATTCCCTTTTGGCGCAGGAATACGCTCAATAATGGCTTCCAGTATTTTATCTACTCCAAGCCCGGTTTTACCCGATGCCGGAATAATATCTTCCAGCTTGCAGCCCAAAAGGTCTACAATATCATCGCTTACCTCTTCCGGGTTTGCGCTGGGAAGGTCTATTTTATTAAGTACCGGAATAATTTCCAGATCGTTTTCAAGTGCAAGGTACAGGTTACTTATGGTTTGCGCCTGTATGCTTTGAGCTGCATCTACAATTAGCAGTGCGCCTTCGCACGCCGCGATAGAACGTGATACCTCATACGAGAAATCCACGTGCCCCGGAGTGTCAATAAGGTTCAGTATATATTGTTCGCCCTTGTAGGTGTACTCCATTTGTATGGCGTGGCTCTTAATGGTAATACCGCGTTCACGTTCCAGGTCCATATTGTCAAGGAGCTGTGCCTGCTGCTCGCGGGCTGTTACGGTTTGCGTGGCATCAAGAAGCCTGTCAGCCAGGGTACTCTTACCATGGTCAATGTGGGCAATAATGCAGAAATTCCTAATATGCTTCATCTTCGTCTAATATCAATTTTATGGGCGTGTGCTTCGCACCGGGCTATCCGCGGTGCACGGCACCCTGCTGCTATCCCTCACGCGGGGCTTACCTGTAAAGGTACGGGATTTAATCGGCAAATATAGTCAAAGTTAGCGAGTTGCAAAGCATTATCTTTTAGGCTGTATGCCAATAAAAAAAGGCAGCCCACAGGCTGCCTTTTTACTATGTGTAGTACGGTTTAGTACACTACTTTTTTACTTACAATTGCACCTTCGGCAGTTGTGATCTGTACAATCAGTACCTGCTCCTGTACGGCAATGTTGCTTATTACGGCTGAAGAAGCATTGATATTCTTCACTTCGTGTACAAGTCGGCCGCGGGTGTCAAACAGTTTAACATCTTTTATCTCCGCAGTACCTGAATTGATGTTAAGGTTGCTTTCCTGCTTGTATACAACTACCTGCTCTGCATTAAATACGTTATCGCCTGTGCCAAGCGCTACGTTTTGATATACTATTTCAAAACGGTTTACAAATGTGCCTGCCTGAGTTGTGAAACTGTAATCGCTGTCTTTCAGGTTATGTGTTACGTTGGTTACGTTATCCTTTACAAATATTTTCTGTGTACCTGCAAATACGCCTGAAAGCGACTTAAGTGACAGGTTGTATGTTCCCGGATTGGTTACACGGTAGGATACCGGAACTACATCGGTTATTTCAAACTGACCTTTAGCCTGGATAGAAAGATCTGTGTTTTCGGCAGAAGTATATATTGCAGTATTACCATCGTTAATCAATATACCGTCATAACCATAGTCAAGGTTTGCTGTTGTTGCATCAGAGTAACCAATTACTGTCTGGCCGAATTCTGCACCTGAAACGATGTTCAGTTTGAACTGAGATGACTGCAGCGGTGTATTACCATTCCTGAAGTACTGCGTATTGTTGGCAGCCCTTCTCATAGCATTGGTAAAGGTTACGTTATTAGTGCCAGGCGTAGCCCTGATGATAAAGCCCTGCCCCGGATTGATTATCCAGTTGGCCTGGTTACCGTCTACAAAGTATGGAGAACCTGTATCACCGCCTTCTGCGTTGTTTTCAGAGTAAGCAAACTTGGTTAGCGTTGCATAACTCGTGTTGGCATTGTTGTTTTTCTTCCTCCAGAAGTATAGCGTACCCAGGTTATCAAGCCTTGTATTGTTGCCGTCAATAAAGTCGGTAACATTTATAGCCGACGGATAAGGGTTACCTATACCGTTGTACCTGTTTAATGCAAGCGATACCGGGATAGTATATGTTCCGTTGTTTGGTACACCTTTAAATTCCTGGTTCAGGATTATGGCAGTTGTACCGGCATTATAGCCCGGGGCGCTGTTAGCATTAGGCATACGGATAAGGTAAGCTACACCTGTTGTAAAGGTTGTAGTAGCCTGTGCGTTAAGATCCGGTACCATCATGTAAAGGTCAGTTTCAGGGTTGTAGGTGTAAAAACGTGTGTTAAGCGTTTGTGGTGAGAACTGGAAAAGTTTCTGTCCTTCAACCGGGGTAGACCATAGTGTGTAATCCTGCCTGTATAATGGGCTACTATCTCTTTTTACTGTAATGGTACCTGTATTGGTGTTTGTAGTACCTGCAGCATCCTGGATAAGGTTAGCCGTGCTGCTTACAACCACATTTCCTGTAGATGCTACGGTTATAGCTCCAAGAATGTGGATGTTTCTCATTGGGTTAACTGTAACAACAGCGTCTGCCAGTACAGTAAGCGTTTTGCCCAGTGCGATTACATTGTCTGTTACTACAGGCTGGTTGGCCCTTAGCGGTATGATTACATCATCTTCAAGTGTTGGTATACGGTTGCACGACCAGTTACCTGCAACATTCCAGTTGCTGCTAACGGCACCTGTCCAGATAAAGCTGTGATTTACAGTCACTATAGTTACACCCGATGTTACATCATTACATGTGCCACTTTTAAGGATTGCCCTGAAATATGTTGTAGTTGTAAGGTTTGTAGCTGTATAGCTGTCAACTACAGCGTCACTTATGTTTGTCCAGTTTGTACCATCGGTAGAGCTTTGCCACTGTATAGCACCTGTTGAGCCTGTAAGTGTTACTGTTGCATCACCCGAACCGCATATCTCCTGGTTAGCTGAAATTGTTCCTGCTACAGGAGCCGGAGTTACGGCTACTGTTATAACGTTTGACGTAAAGCTGCCACATGTTCCGCCAGAAACTACAGCTCTGTAGTACGTAGTTGCAGAAAGCTGTGGTGTTGTATATGTAGCCGTAGTGCCACCGCTACCACCGCTTACGTTAGCCCAGCCGGTTTCACCGTCTGTTGAACGTTGCCATTGTATAGTACCCGTTGTACCGCTTATAGTTACATTGGTTGTTGTGCCTTCACATATAATCTGGTTGCCCGAAATTGTACCTGCATCAATACCTACGCGTACTGTAAGAATATTACTGTATACTTCACACGAGCTGGTTTTTATTCTTAGCCTGTAATAAGTAGTTGCAGTAAGGTTTGGTGTAGTATAGTTTACAGTATTGCTACCGCTTCCGCCACTTACAGTATTCCAGCCGGCTACTCCGTCAGTCGATTGTTCCCATTGGTAAGTGGCCCCGCTTGCTGTAGCTCCTACAGATCGTACTATTGTGCTGCTTCCTGTACAGATGCTGGTGGTAGTAACATTACTGTTTGTACCTGCTGTTCCCCCTATATAGGCTGTTCCGCTGTTAGCTGCTGCGCCTACTGTGAATGCCGCTGCTGTTGACGTTTCGGTAGCGCAACCCTGTCCGCTGTTTTGTATTACAACATAATAATACGTTGTTCCAAGTGCTGAAGCAGGAGGTGTATATATAGCGCTTGTTGCACCAGGTATTGCAGTACCGCCACTATTGCTGTTGGTAGTGTTTGAATACCATTGATAAGTAAGGCTTAGGCCATTTGCAATTACTTCAACGTATGGGCCCGGTGAATTTAAACAAGCCGTATTGTTAGCTGGCTGAACAGCAATGATTGTATTAAGATATGCTGCGTTACTCAATACCGTACCGGCAGCATTTGAAATCTCTACAGTATAAAATGCTACATCTGACACAGAAACATTAGTTATAGTAAGACTGCGTGTAGTAGCACCCGATATGTTACCGCCGTCAGTAAGGTTTTCACCGTTTTTCTTCCATTGGTAAGTAATATTATTTCCGCTTGTTGTTACACTGAATATTGCACTTCTGCCCTGGCCTGTGCAGGCAACTCTTGATACTGGCTGGTTTATAAACCTTGGTGCAGGGATTAATAATGAGTTGGCATTATAAGCAATAAATGCCGGATCACTAATACCACTTGGTACAATACGGAAACCTGCAATTGCGCTATTGTTAGTTGTTGTTATACCAAAGTCAGAAAGCTTATAGCCTACCAGCCTTATGTCACGTGTACCATTAGCATTATTACCCGTGGTAAGTGTAGCCTGGTCATAGCTTGTATTAAATGTAATATTAAAAAGATCCAGTTTATAAGTACCAATTGCAGGAACGTTTGACATTTGTACTGATACCGGGTTGCCTACAAGGCCACCGTTAGCATCTACAAAGTAAAAAACATCTGATGCAGAAGATGTAGGCTCTGCAATCTGAGATACTATAATATCCGGTTCAGCATCATTTATGCGGCTGTTAGCAATATCGCTAACAACAAATTCCATTTGTGCGCTTGGTGCAAAGTTGGTAATACCTGTGCCAAGTCCAAGGCCCTTTATACCGTCAATCAAAACGTCTTTTGCTTTTCTTCCTGCTACTTCAGGAGCGGTTGGTATGGCTGCTGTAGCGCTTCCGTCCATTCGCGTAGCCATTGCAAAAAAGTTACTTGCACTTGCATTTGAAGGTGTATTACCTGCTATGCTTGCCACTGGCAGCGCCCTGAAATCGCCGGCTGTGTATGTAACACCTTTAGAGGTAAGGGTTGCATTATTTACACCTGTGGAATAGGTTATACCTCCATATTCAACAGCCATTACGCTGTGTTGCCTGTCCGGCTGCGCGCTGGCTACTGTGGTAGTGTTGTTAGATGACCAGTACCCCTGGAAATCAGTAATAACGCGTGTAATTTTAGCATTATTGGTGTTAGTAGGAAGCGGCACTTTATAAGTTATGCTTCCTGCAGGATAGTTAACCGTGTTTTTATTTACAACAACCGGCACCAGGGCAGATGTTTGCCCGGCAGAAAGTGTAATTGTGGGAACTTTAGCTACGATTTTTGTACCGTTGTTAGATACTGTTGTAGCAGCTACATTATTAACCCTTACGACGCCTCCGGTCAGGTTTGTACCTTCTACGGTAATCTGCATGCCTCCTGTTACGGCTGACGGCACTGCATTTTGGGTGATTGATTGTGCTGCTGCATTAAATCCTGAAAGGATTAATAACATTACAAAAAATATCCCGGCAGAAGGATATTTTGCAAAGGGTAAAGTTTTGAGCATATGACTGTTAAATTAGTTTTAAACACTAATTAGTTTCTGCATAATCAGACTAATCTTTATTATGTAAAAACTGACTAAATTTTGCTCAAAGAACGAAATTTTTTTTCAATTATTTATCTATGGATTTTTTGAACATCCCTTTGTTAATAATATTTTAAGAAATAATATCTAACAATTAATTATTCTTTATTTATTTAATTTGCGCATAATATTATATTTTTTATTTAAAAATGTGCAGTACATATTTAAATAACATATTTACTGAATAGTTGATAAAAATTAAATAAAAAAGGATTAAGATATGAGTCGCTTAAACTTTATGATTTTTTTCAGATTTCGAAATGATTATTATGATGTTTCCTATAGTCTATTTAGTAGTTACAATTTGTAATGTTGTAAATTGATATGGGTTTTCTGTTGTTAAATAATAATGATATTATGTAGTAACAGTGCTAAGGGGTATTTTATGATCATTATATTACCGTATTATTCGTATTTTTGCATTCTTAAAATGATTGATAAATGGTCAGGATTGGCAACATAGAATTACCCGATTTCCCTTTACTGTTAGCTCCTATGGAAGATGTGAGCGATCCTCCTTTCCGCAGGCTGTGCAAAACACATGGCGCAGACTTAATGTACAGTGAATTTATTTCATCGGAAGGGCTGATACGTGATGCCATAAAAAGCCGCCAGAAGCTTGATATTTTTGATTATGAGCGCCCTGTGGGTATCCAGATTTTTGGTGGAGATGAGGAAGCTATGGCACTATCGGCTAAAATTGTAGAAACCGTAAACCCTGATCTTGTAGATATTAATTTTGGCTGCCCGGTTAAAAAGGTAGTATGTAAAGGCGCCGGCGCCGGCGTACTTAAAGATATAGACCTGATGGTGCGCCTTACCAAAGCAGTGGTAAACAGTACATCGCTGCCTGTAACGGTAAAAACCCGCCTGGGTTGGGATGAAGATTCTATTAATATTGATGAGGTAGCTGAAAGGCTGCAGGATGTAGGTATCAAGGCGCTAACCATACATGGGCGTACCCGTGCGCAAATGTATAAAGGCGAAGCAGACTGGAGCCATATTGCCCGTGTGAAAAATAACCCTCGCATTACTATTCCTATATTTGGCAATGGTGATATTGACAGTCCTGAAAAAGCGCTTGATTATAGGAATAAATATGGTTTGGATGGTATTATGATAGGCCGTGCGGCAATAGGTTATCCTTGGATTTTTAACGAGATAAAGCATTTTTTTAAAACAGGAGAACACCTGCCTGCCCCAACTATTGAAGACCGTGTAGAAGCTGCGCGAAACCACCTGAAATGGTCAATAGACTGGAAAGGGGAAAGAATAGGCGTATTTGAAACCCGCCGCCACTATACCAACTACTTTAAAGGCATACCTAATTTTAAAGAATACAGGCAACGACTGGTAAGTAATGATGCCGCGACTGATGTTTATGCGGTACTGGACGAAGTGCTGGATAAATTTGCTGATTTTAAAGCAGTGTAACACTATATAGTAAAAGAGGGCTGTATCATTTTGATACAGCCCTCTTTTATTTTATTGTAAATTGTTATTGCTTGTAAGTATATGTTGCAACATATACTTTAACCTGTCCTTCGCTGGTTTCTGTAAATGTGGCAGATGAAGGATATCCGGCTGCATCATAAACATAATCAGCTACCATTTGTCCGGTTACCTGGCCACTCATATTTTTAACCACTGCTTTTTTAGGGTTGTTAACCGGTAAAAGCATTTTGGCAAGTATGATATTCTGAGCCTGTGGTGTCATGCTGAAGTTAAGCCTTACCCCATCAAGCACATCTATAATACCTGCTGCCTTAAGAGTATGGAAGAAAGGATTCGGTGTGCTGTCATATGACAATTCGCCTCTTAGTTCATTTACAATCATTCCTGTATCGTCTCTTTCAAAAAGCCTTAAAACAGTAGGGTTGCCATTGCTGTCATAGCTTACAACATCGCCCACTTCATAGGCGTCAAAAGGCGATTGGTAAAGGTCGGCTATGTTAAGCGGGTCGCCACTGCCTGTTACAGTAGTAAGATTATTGTTCTGGTACACAAAATGGCTGGTGTCAACACCGTCCGATGCATTGGTCACCCTGCCATTAGCATCATAGTTTACAGTAAGTGTCATTGTTTCCTGGGTGTTTCCTGTAGGCACAATTACAAGGCTTTTTATATACTTTGCAGTGGTATTGTTGTTATTAGCATTATTGTACGATTCAGAAGAATCATCACTACATGATGTAAAGCTCATCACAGCGCACAGCGCCAGCATAGTAAAAAATTTGTTTTTCATAATAAGGGCTTGTTTAAATATTAGGAGCCGAAAATACCGATATAACTGTTAAAAACAAATTTTTATAACAGCTTAATTAACTTATGTGTTTCAAATAATATACTTTGTATTATTATTCTTTCACAAATTCAAGTTGAGTTGTTCCTTTGTCGGTTTCAAGTGTTATAAAATGTACTCCTGCCGCAAGGCTGCTAATGTTCCAGCTATCCTGGTTATTGGTTTCCATTACTTTTTGGCCAAGGGCATTATGGAAAGTTGCTTTCTGCAGCGTAATGTTCTGTGGGAGTTTAATATTTAACTGGCCTTTAGCCGGATTTGGGTACAGTTTTATCTCTTTTAATGCTTCAATATTCAGTGTGCTTAATGTTGCCGTACTGTTTCGCGAAATGATATGTTTCTGCGGGTCGAATTGTACACCTGTTACGGTAAATGGTATAGGTACTGTAAATTGCTGTCCGCTAAATGTATTGTTTAAAACCACATCATGTGTTTGTCCCCCTGTTCCTGTAAGGCGAACCGGTACAGGCATCTCAAAATAGGAAACGGAAGCGTGCGACCGTGTCTGGTTAATTGTTATGGTTGCTGAGCCCTGCCCGCTGTTTTGTGCTGTAATGGTATAAATAGGATATCCCTGGTTGTATACCCAGTCGTTAAAAAACTCGGTAAGGTCCTGTCCTGATGCTGCTTCAAGATGTGCTTTCAGGTCGGGTGTTTTGGCATAGCCATAGGCAAGTTCAGGATCAGCAAGGTAGTTTTTTACACCTTGGTAAAAATTTACATCACCCAGTTTATGGCGAAGCATATGCACTACCATGGCGCCTTTATTATAGCTCAGCCTGCTACTGAATATCCTGTTAATATTGGTTGTGTCGGTATCGGTAAGGTACAATGCTCCTGCGGCTGATGAGGTTATGTTGTTTATCAGGCCTGATTTCCAGTTCACAAAGCTCGATGCGCCATCAAAATTCTCAACCACCAGCCCTGAAAGGTAGGTTGCAAACCCTTCGTTAAGCCAAATATCTTTCCATGAGCCACATGTTACTTTATTGCCGAACCATTGGTGGGCCAGTTCGTGCGCAACCAATTCACGGTCAAAACCCCCCATGAATGATACGGTTGAATGCTCCATGCCGCCGCCAAAACCACATTGGGCGTGCCCGTATTTTTCACTGCGGAAAGGATAAGCTTCAAAAAGCTGCTCAAACAATGCCATGATTGGCGAGGTTTGCGCCAGCTGTGATTGTACCGATGAAAGGCTTTCAGGGTATATATAATTTACAATAGGGAAAGTATTGGGTGCTGTGCCAGCCGTTTGATTGTATATTGTATAGTTAGTCACGGCTATGGCCACTAAGTAGGCAGGTATGGCATAACTGTGGTGAAAGTGGGTAGTCTTTGTATTGTTAGGGTTAGTAACCACACCTACCTGTAAGCCG
>JBQGDS010000124.1:0-6101 GCA_052039185.1 Flavobacterium sp. | reverse complement strand
CCAACTTTTTAAACAGCTCAACCTCCCTGTAAAAAGGGCTTTTATAAAAATTTCAGTCAGATAGCATGACCCACAAAACTAAAATTGCCATTAACGGTTTCGGGCGCATAGGCCGCAACCTGTTTCGCCTGCTGCTTAATCATCCTACCATTGAAGTAGTTGCCATAAATGATATTGCTGATGCAAGAACAATGGCACACCTGCTTAAATACGACAGTATTCACGGCATACTCCAGGCTGAAGTTGCTCATACAGAAGATTCCCTAATAATAAATGGAAAACAATATAAATTCCTTCGCAATAAAGAGGTAACCGCTATTGACTGGACAAAACATAACGTTGATATCGTTATTGAATCTACCGGAAAGTGTAAAACACTGGAAGATGCTGAAAAACATATTTTGGCAGGAGCAAAAAAAGTGATCCTTTCTGCACCGCCCGAAGATGACCGTATTAAAACTATTGTGCTTGGTGTAAACGAACACATACTTGACGGTACCGAAAAAGTACTTTCTAATGCCAGTTGTACAACCAATAATGCCGCGCCAATGATGAAGGTTATAAACGACCTTTGCGGTATTGAGCAGGCTTATATAACAACGGTACACAGTTACACTACCGATCAGTCACTGCACGACCAGCCACATAAAGATTTGCGCCGTGCCCGCGGGGCAGCACAAAGCATTGTACCTACCACTACCGGAGCAGCTAAAGCGCTTACCAAAATTTTTCCTGAATTTGTTGGTAAAATAGGCGGTGGCGGTATCCGTGTACCGGTTCCGGATGGTTCACTTACCGATATTACCTGCTATGTAAAACGCGAGGTAAGTATTGACGAAATTAATGCCGCTTTTAAAACAGCAGCGGACGATAGCCTGAAAGACATATTAGCCTATACTGAAGACCCGATAGTATCGGTTGATATTTTAGGTAATCGCAATTCCTGCCTTTTTGATTCTCAGTTAACTTCCGTAATTGATAAAATGGTAAAAGTAGTTGGCTGGTATGATAATGAAATAGGGTATTCTTCAAGGCTTATAGACTTGATAGAATATCTGGAAAATAATAATGCCATGAATTAGTCATGGCTTTATTATTTTAGTTCCAGCAATAGCCAAAATGCTATTGGGCTAATACTTCAAGATTAATTCCTTTATCAGGCTACGCACTTTAGGTTCGGCAGAGCGGGCAGCCTGCAGCACCTCGTCATGACTCACGGCTTCTATATTATCTTCATCTCCCATATCGGTAATTACAGAAAGCCCGAAAACTTCCATGTTCATGTGCCGGGCCACAATAACCTCAGGCACGGTTGACATACCTACACAGTCGGCTCCCAGTATTTTAACCATACGGTATTCTGAAAGTGTTTCAAAAGTAGGCCCCTGCAAGCCTAGGTAAATACCGTCTTTCACATCAATTCCCTGGTTAACAGCTATTTCTTTGGCTTTAGTTATCATTTTGCGGCTGTAAGGCTCGCTCATGTTTACAAATCTTGGCCCAAAACGTTCATCATTCTTACCTCGCAGCGGATGCTCAGGCATCATATTTATATGATCGTAAATAATAACAACATCGCCCACTTTATAAAACTTGTTTACCCCGCCCGATGCATTGGAAACGATAAGCTTTTCTACTCCCAGATATTTCATTACACGCACCGGGAAAGTAACTTCCTGCATGTTATAACCCTCATAATAATGAAAGCGTCCCTGCATAGCCACTACATTGTTTTGCCCTATCCTACCAAACACTAAAGCGCCTTTATGCCCCTCAACTGTGCTGGTAGGGAAATTTGGTATCTCATCATACGGTAATGTATGCTCTATTTCAATATCATCGGTAAAACTTCCAAGCCCGCTTCCTAATATAACGCCATAACGCGGTGTAAATCCTGTTTTATCGGTTATGTATTTTACGGTTTCCTGTACTTTATCCCACATAGTTCAAATCTGTTTTTAATAGTATTTTCCGTAACCAAATGTAGCAATTAAATGGCAGTATCTGGGTACAGTACTAACTTTAGCTGTGCAAATACTTAGTTTTTATTAAAATATCTTTAATAAATAATATTGTATTTTAATAAAAATTGATAATCAGCACTTTAAGTTGGGGTATATTTTGTTTCAGCTGTTATAATAATTATCTTTATACAACTGCACTTGTTAATTTAAAACAATTAATTTAAAACCAAAATTTATGAATCAAAAAATTACACTAAAAAATGCAGCAACTAAAACAAGTATTTTAGGAAAACTGCAAAACATTTTTACAGCACTGTCACTTATTGTAGGTGGCGCGGCTTATTCGCAAACCTACTGTCAGCCTGATTTGGATTGTACAGATGACGATGTTATCCTTAATGTAACTTTATCTACACTATCTAACCCTAGTAGCTGTGGCACTTTAGGCTATAATAATTTCACCGCGTTACCGGCGCCCACACTAATAACAGGAACGAGCTACCCTATTTCGGTTACAGTTGGTGATGGCTGGAGTACTGAAGCTGTGAGCGTATGGATTGACTATAATAATAATGGTACGTTTGAACAGAATGAGTTTACATTTATTGGTGTAGGCAGTGGTAGTGTAGTTACAGAAAGTATCACGATTCCAACTACGGTAACTCCCGGAAATAAAAGAATGAGGGTGCGTGTTGCTGCTATTGGAGCTGCATCGGCTACATGGGATTCATCATGCGATGAAGAAGATGGTTATGGTGAAACTGAAGATTATACGGTTAACATACAAAGTACCGGTAATATAAACGAGGTGGCGGCATCATCGTTACTTGTATACAAACAGAATAGATCATTTATTATCGACAGCCCTCAACAGCTCATAGAAAACGCTGAGCTTTATGACCTCTCAGGAAAACTTGTTTACAATAAAACAGGAGTTAACTCGGACAATTTAGTAATTGATAATTCAGGATTTGCAAACCAGTTGTTTATCCTTAAGGTTAAAACTACCGATGGAAACATACAGGTAAAAAAATTATCTAATTACTAAATAGATTTTATAGTATAAAATGCTGCCCCCAAAGGGTGGCATTTTAGTTTTATAGTGGTCTCATCTTCGTAATTTTATGAAAAGGTATGAAATAATATTACTTTTGCAGACAATCAAATCCATACAATGCTTTTCAACACCTTAAGTTTTGCTATATTCCTGCCGGTTGTATTTATACTTTACTGGTTTGTAACCAAGAGATCAATACGACTGCAAAATATACTACTACTGGTATCCAGCTACTTTTTTTATTCGTGTTGGGACTGGCGTTTCCTCTTCCTGCTGATGTTCTCTACGTTGCTTGATTACGGTACCGGGATAAAAATGGAGCAGAGTAAAACACAACGTGAAAAAAAGTTCTGGTTTTGGCTTAGTGTAATTATTAACCTTGGTTTCCTTGGTGCTTTCAAGTATTATAATTTCTTTGCCGAATCATTCGCTCAAATGATGGGCAACTTCGGCTTCAATGTAAACCCTGCTACGTTGAGCATCATACTTCCTGTAGGTATTTCATTCTACACATTTCACGGACTTTCATATGTAATTGATATTTATAAAAACAGGATAACCGCAGAAAAGAATTTTGTTGATTATGCTGTGTTCGTGAGTTTCTTCCCGTTACTGGTTGCAGGACCAATAGAACGTGCTACACACTTATTGCCGCAAATAAAATCATCACGAAAATTTGATTACCACAAAGCTGCCGATGGTATGCGGCAAATACTTTGGGGGCTTTTTAAAAAAGTGGTAATTGCCGACCAGTTTGCCGAATTTGCCAATATAGCGTTCAACAATCCCGGCGAACATTCAGGTTTATCATTACTTATTGGGGCAATATGCTTTGCCTTTCAGATATACGGTGATTTTTCGGGCTATTCAGATATTGCATTGGGTACAGCCAGGCTGTTTGGCATTGAATTGCTCAGGAATTTTTCATATCCCTATTTTTCCAGGGATATTGCAGAATTCTGGAGGCGCTGGCACATATCGTTATCTACATGGTTCAGGGATTACCTTTATATTCCGCTTGGCGGAAGCAAAGGGGGCACGTGGATGAAGGTGCGCAATACCTTTATTATTTTCCTTGTAAGCGGTTTTTGGCATGGCGCTAACTGGACGTTTATTATTTGGGGACTGCTCAATGCATTATACATTATGCCATCAATAGTATTAAATACCAACAGGAACAATCTTAATATTGTTGCCGAAGGCAAAGTGTTCCCGTCAATAAGGGAAATGGGAGCTATGCTTCTAACTTTTTTACTGACAGTGTTTGCGTGGATTTTTTTCCGTGCAGAAAGTGTTACGCTGGCTTTTGAATATATCGGCAGGATATTTTCACCGGAGTTTGCCGGACTTACATTTGAGATAAAGCCTAAATTCTATATCATTATTTTAATATTTATATTGATTGAATGGGCGGGCAGGCAGGAAAAATTTGCTATTGAAAAGATACCGCTTAAATGGCCTAAGCTTTTGCGTTATACTTTTTACTATGCGCTTATACTTGCAATTATGTGGTTTGGCGGTAATGAACAGCAATTTATATATTTCCAGTTTTAATTATGAAAAAGTATCTATATAAAACAGCATGGTTTATAGTGCCAATAGCCTTAATAGTATCTTTTACAGAAATGTTTTACTATAATGGTAAAGGCGACATGATACGCATGGCTTTTCTTGCAGATACTTTTAATTATAATAGTGACAGCATTTATAAGAAGGATTTTGCCCAACCGCGAAAATTCACCTTACTATCTGGTCTTGACCTTACCAAAAAGCATAAATTCAAAGTTATGGTAATAGGTGATTCTTTCTCTGATAAAAACCAGGTCAGTTACTATAATTACCTGTCCGATGCCGATAGTGTGCTACAGGTAGACCGATATATTAATGACAATCCGCTTGAAACGCTCCAGGGATTTTTAAATGCCGGACTGTTCAATACCATAAGTGCTGATTACATTATACTTCAATCAGTAGAGCGGGAAATTGTAAAACGCAGGGATTTTGACAGCAATAAACTTATAAATGCTGATACGATACAAAAAAGAGTTATCAGCAATAAGGGAGCAGCTGAAAAGAAAGAAGCTGAGGAAAATGCCAAAGATGAACTATTTAGTAATAAAAGCCTGAAGTTTGCGAGAAACAACATCCTTTACCTGTTTGATGATAACGCATTTTACAGTGATACTTATAAAGTAGCTACGACCAAAAGCCTTTTCGATACCGATAAAAATATACTACTTTTCTACAAAGATGATATTAAGCGTTATGATGAAAACGCTAACCTTAAAAATATTGAAGCATTAAACACACAGCTCAATGCACTTTCTGACAAAGTTAAATCACAGGCAAGTGCTAAACTTATAGTGCTTGTAGCGCCCGATAAACTTGGCCTGTACCATGATCATATAAAAAATAAGGAGAAATATAAATACTCAGGTTTTACTAAAAATTTTGATGCCCTGCCTAAAAACTATATATATATTCCGGCGGGTAAAATTTTAGGTGATGCTGTAAAAGCCGGAGAAAAAGACATTTACTTGTTTGATGATTCTCATTGGTCACCCATTGCTGCCAGGAAAATTGCTAATGCCATTGACAAAGCAATTAAATAAGCGTTTTATTTCGTTGTAACAAACTGTAACAGCTTATTGTTAAAATCTTCATTACCTGAAATAAACCCGGATCTTATAGGTAAATAAAACAGCCTGTCAGCCGGAAGTTTGCCTTTCAGGCGCATGTAATCCTTCTCAGTAGTAACTATAATTTTGTCGTTTACTATATAGTTCAGTTCTTGGATCTCCTTATCACTAAAGTCATGGTGGTCCGGATATCGCATACAATCTTCGCCACCACCCTTTAAAAAATCAAAACACGGCTGTGGCTTGGCAATACCTGCCACTAAAACTTTTGGCATCTCAAAAACTGCATTCACATCAAGCGCTGCATTTTCAGAATATATCTTATCATCATAATCTATATAGCTGAAATACACCTGCTGCCATTGCTTCGGGTGCAGCTTATGCAAAATCTTCTTCTGCTCCCCAGCCGAAAGGTTTTTAGGGCACTTGGTAACCACTATA
>JBQGDS010000123.1:0-1912 GCA_052039185.1 Flavobacterium sp. | reverse complement strand
ACCGCTTTGCGAGCTTACTTTCCTTGTCAGAGTACGCATTATTCCAGTCATTAAGTACAATTTGACTTAATGCAGTGCTTTCATGGTTGTAATACGTAAGTTCCTGCGTTACATGGAGTATATGCGCATCATAGTCAGCCTGTACCACAAGTTTATTGTGATGCTGTGCCTGCACACATGCCGGTAGGATAATTATAAAAATGGCTAACAGCCGGGTAACTGCGTTCAATGCTAAATTAGTTTAAGTGCGCTTAATGTTGTGCTTTGGCTTGGTTGTGCTTGCAGTGCAATATACTAACTAATTTAAAGATGCAAAATTGTATAATGAGTTGCTTAAAAAATAAAAGCTGCCCGAGGGCAGCTGTATAATTTAAAAGTTTGGACTAAGCTGGTATTTTTTGTAGAAGCTGTCAATTACTTCTAGTACTTCATCTTCAGTATCTACTAGTTTTATAAGGTTTAAGTCATCAGGATTGGCATTGGCGTATTTTTCAACAATTACTGCTTTTATCCATTCCATAAGGCCTGACCAAAATTCACGTCCAACAAGTATAATAGGGAACTTTGCAATTTTTTTTGTCTGTATAAGCGTTATAGCCTCAAACAGTTCATCAAGGGTACCGAAGCCACCAGGCATTACTACAAATCCCTGAGAGTATTTTACGAACATTACTTTGCGTACAAAAAAGTAATCAAAGTTAAGGTTCTTATCTTTATCAATATAAGGATTAAAATGCTGTTCAAACGGTAGTTCGATATTAAGGCCTATTGAAGGGCCGCCACCCTGGTGTGCACCTTTATTACCTGCTTCCATAATACCGGGGCCGCCACCGGTAATAACACCGTAACCTGCTTTTGCAATTTTCTCAGCAATTTTTTCGGCAAGCAGATAGTATTTATCGTCCGGCTTTGTCCTTGCCGAACCAAATATTGAAACAGAAGGCCCTATACGCGCCATAGTTTCATATCCGTTTACAAACTCCGACATTACCTTGAAAATGCCCCATGAGTCATTGCTGCGTATCTCGTTCCAGTTCTTCTGTTTTAAGCCATTATGAATTCTTTCGTCATCATTTTCAAATATCTCTTTTGACATATATTTTTCTTTAAAATTTAAACAAAACGGCGTCTAAGATAATTCTTTTTTAAGGAATTGTGCCGTGTAACTTTTTTTGTTTTTAACAACTTCTTCCGGCGTCCCTTTGGCAACTACCTGGCCGCCGCCTTTACCACCCTCGTAGCCTATATCAATTATGTAATCAGCCAGTTTTACCACATCAAGGTTATGTTCTATAATAAGTACTGTATTGCCTTTGTTTACTAGCTTATTAATTACCTCCATCAGCACCCTTATATCTTCAAAATGTAGGCCTGTTGTTGGCTCATCCAATATATAAAAAGTGTTACCGGTATCTTTCTTAGAAAGTTCTGATGCAAGTTTTATACGCTGTGCCTCGCCACCCGAAAGTGTTGTGCTTTGCTGACCTAATGTAATATAGCCAAGACCTACATCCTGAATGGTTTTTATCTTGCGGTATATTTTCGGGATGTTTTCAAAGAAAGGCACGGCTTCATCAACTGTCATGTCTAAAACATCACTTATTGATTTGCCTTTGTACCGAATTTCCAATGTTTCACGGTTAAATCGCTTACCCTGACAGGTTTCACACTCTACATACACATCCGGCAGGAAACTCATTTCGATAACGCGTAAACCTGAACCTTCGCAGGTTTCACATCGGCCGCCACTAACATTAAAACTGAAGCGTCCAGGCTTGTAACCGCGTATCATGGCTTCAGGCGTTTGGGTAAACAGCGTGCGTATTTCACCAAATACCTCAGTATACGTGGCAGGGTTAGAGCGTGGTGTGCGCCCGATAGGCGACTGGTCAATATCTATAACCTTATCGAT
>JBQGDS010000122.1:0-3118 GCA_052039185.1 Flavobacterium sp. | reverse complement strand
TGATATTTTTTTCTGCAATTTTTACGATACTGTTAAGCAGCTGCCCGACTAATTTATCTTTAGGCAGATTATCAGTAAGATATTGAAAATTAATCCCTTCGGTTTCAGCTGATGCTGCGATTTGCCTTTGTACTGAAGCGGGTATTTTGTCCAGTGCCGAATTTACCGTAAGTACATTAAAGCCTGCGCCTATCAGATCAGGGTAATGCTGCACCATTTCAGCACTTGCTGTGGCATCTATAGCAATTACATTTTCCAGTCCGGCAGTAAATACATAGTCCAGAACATCTTCAAACTTAAACGGTATGGCAAATTCTATAAAATTGGCCTCCCATGCATACGGATTACCTTCTTTTTCAAAAAAGGCAACGGTAGAGTTGGTAATTACAGGAAAACGGAGGTCTACTCCTTTTTCTTCTACCAGTACTTCCCTGTTTTTAATTGATTTATTAATGAGTGCGCTCCCTATATTCCCAATACCAAAGAGCACTATATTTATTTTTAAAGCCATGATTTAAAGATTAAAAAAAGAAGCAGCCCTACCCTTTGGCAGGGCTGTCCTTTAACAAACAAAACAAACAAACAACTTATGAACGTATTTTCAATTATAATTATATTCCTTTACCAGCGATACATCAACCGGTGTACTGTTAGAAAGGTTATCATACACCGGGCTGCGCGACTGTACTTCGGTAAGCCATCTTTGCAGGGCTGTAAAAGGTGCAGTGGTAGTAGGTTTAAGCGTTATTTCAATTTTATTGAAACCTGCCCTTTGTGTAGTAGGCTTACCTTCATACCTAAGTGTATTGAGTTCGCCGCTGATTTCTACCTGTAGCGCTTTCAGGCTTATGCCCTGCTCTGCCGCTACAATCTGCCCAAGTGAATTAATACAGCCTGCAAAACCTGCCAGTATGTATTCGTAAGGGTTTGGCCCCTCCAGTTCAGGGTAATTACTATTCTGGTTTACCCGTAAATCAGTATTCAGTGTTTTTACAACAAACTGCTTGTTGTTGCCGGCATATCCCAGCACATTGATTGATCTTGTTTCCATAACTATTATTTTTTGATTAGATTACTAAATAAAAAAAGGCTCTTCCGGTGGATACCAAAAGAGCCTGACACTTGAAATATATAAAAGATTAAGTCATTCGCTTTTGGCTATACGTATACTGGTGCATCCATGAATAACACATGTTGCGTCGTTTACACTGAATGGAATTAAAAGAATACGTATTTAACATTTTTACAAATTTTACGGTAATAAAAAAGCCCCTGCTACTGGCAGGGGCTTTGTGGAATTTATATTCTTAATGAATTTAATTTATGCCATAGCGCCCCTGGTGGATATGTTCCACATTGAATGACGGTATTGACATTTAATAAATTTCATGATAATTTCGCTTTTTTGCTTTCACAAACTTACGAAAGTATTTTTTATATATGCAAGCATAATTTTAAACTTTAACATTCAAACGATATAGCTTGTTAGTTAACCAGCATCTTTTTAGTGATGATCTCGTTGTTGTTGCTTATCAGGCTATATAGATATAATCCCGGTTTAAAATCATTAGCTTGCAGCGTAACTGTACCTTTTTCTTCCTTAAGAGGAAACTCTTTCAGCTTCTCACCACTCAGGTTAAAAACCATCATGATTACGTTACTGTCTCCTTTAGGGAACGAGTAGGCAATTTCAGTTTTATTATTAAATGGGTTTGGGGTATTCTGCCCTAAATAGTAGCCATTATCCTTAATCTTGTCAAGTTCGTTCCTTGTAAAATTATCTTTGGCAACTACATATGTTTTTGCTTCGGCAAGCTGGTTTTTAAGAGTTTCAACCTCAGCAGAAAGTTCCTGTATACCTTTTGTAAGTATAGCAATAACGCCGTTGTAGTTAACACTTTTATAAGTTCCAGTACCTTCCAGGTTATGATTAGCAACCAGTTCCGGAAGTACTTTTTCAAGTTCCTGTGCTATAAAGCCATGCTGAACAGCTGAAGGGAATGCAAAACCGAATTTATTATCTGATTTAAAAGTATACGAAACCGGGTTTAATTGTTTAATCATATCCAGAGCAGAATCTTCGGATTTTATATCCTGTTTAAACTGTGCATCTGAAGTAAAAGTAGCCGATGTTGCCACAATAGGGCCGCCAAAATCTGCAGCTGTAAAATTAGCCGGAAGTATGGCGTCATTCCCTTTTCTTATTAAAAGTCCTGTCCGGAAACGTGACTGAATATCAACCTGTGTACTTACCCTTGTAGATGGATCAATTGGAATTGGGTCAATAATTATAGGACCGGTTGGATCTACAGGTGTAAATATTAAAGGATCCCTAAATCCAAATGTTGTATTTCCTGCAGGGTTAAATCTTGCAGCAAGGTTTGACTCAGTCGATGTAAAACTACTTGCAAACCGTACATCAAGACCTCTGTTGCCAACGTACTGAATAAATCCATTCGCATCTTGTGAACTGTATCCTATTAAGAGCGCCCTGGCATTATCCTGAAGTCTCAACCCATGGAGGCGTTGGTTTGATGGTGGCGTAGTAATTTCTCCTAATGATGACCACCTGTCGGTAGCGCCAAATGCAAAGCTTCCTGCCTGTAACTGAGTAAAAATACCCGGCTTAAAACGGAAAACTTCCTGAGCACCTAAGGCCGAGGCCGGAGAAATTGTAGTTGAAATTGGCCCCTGGGAGCTGTTGTTTTGTGCAAATCCTGCCATGGTTGCCAGTAGTAGCAATGAGGTAATTGTTTTTTTCATAAGTACATAATGTTTAAAGGTTTAGGTTAAATTTAACCTGTTAAGTAGTACAAAAATTTTTAACAGCATTTTTTTAACTTCACTTTAACCGAATATTCAATATGTAACTTATTGCATATCAATACATAATTAAAATAACGATAAAATAGATAAATATAAATATTGAAATTTTCATTTTAATATATAAAACCTCTTTCATACCTTTGCAACGATTTATAAACTCCGGAGGAAGGATTTGAACTGATTGCAACCTCATTAAAAAATGCTAAAGCAGGAATTTCTTCCTTTAGCCCGCTGGCAATCTGTATCTTTCTCCGCTTAATTTTAATTGTATTATGGCATATTTATTTACGTC
>JBQGDS010000121.1:0-5287 GCA_052039185.1 Flavobacterium sp. | reverse complement strand
ATTTCCCACGCATTTTCAGAGGATAGTGTAGAGTTTTCAACGTCAAATTCTAGCCGGTCAATCTTCCGTTTTATTACCGGCCTTTTACTGGTTACCGCCACTTCGGCAATCTGTGAAATTTCCTCAGCAAGTGTTATCGTTAATGATGAAGAATTTTCATTGACGGTAATGTTTTGCTGAGCATCGGCAAAGCCCAGTGCATTACCCTTAATGATATAACTGCCGGGAGCAATGTTTTCAAAAACAGCGTTGCCTTTTTCATCGGCTATTGCAGATTTTGTATAATCACCAGAAGAAGCTCTTAGCAGTATGTTGGCAAACGACACAGGACTTTTTGAACTATCATGTACGTGTACGGTAATAGATCTATTTTGAGCAAATGTGCTCAAACCTGTAAGAATCAGGAATAACAGATGATTGATTTTCATTGTAGGTTTTTTGATTGATGATTGATGATGCAAATCTCACAAATAAGAATGATATGCACGGTTAATGCTGGGTTAATGCAAGGTTAATGGCTTTTTACATATATAAATACTTATACCTTTGCAGCGTGCTGACAATGAAAAAAAAGATAACGTACCTTACGGCAGGCTGTATTTTTACAGTGCTGGCGCTGGCCTGTATACAGGGGTATTTTATATATAATACCTACCAGCTGCGTGCTAAGGAAGCCAATTCTGCAATTACCCAGAAGCTATTAGACCTGGAGACAGAAGGTACGCTTGATTCTATAAGTAATGCATGGATGAAAAGCACCAACAGGTTCATAAAAAAGTATGCAAATGGTGAAGTGAGTAAACAGGACTATATAACTCTTATACGTAAAACATCAGACACGCTATCTCCTCTGATTTCAGATTATATTGCCACAAAGAATTTTTTTGAAAAATATGATGTAAAGTATACCAACTATATTATTTCGGCAACGGTAATATATCCTGATAAAAGGCCGAATGATACCTTGTATTCAGGGAAAATAAAGCTTGTTGGCAATAATTACGAAGGTACCGATGAAAAAATGGCATCGCAGTCCCGTTGGCGGGGCAACAGTAACAATTCGCAAACCGTACGCAGTCCTGAAGATGTAGATTTTGAAATTGTTACCCAACGTTACTACAGCATTATTAACTGGCAGCGCGAAGTATTGGTGCAGCTTTCAGGACTGCTGTTGTTTTCAGTGGCGTTACTTGTATTTGTGGTGGTATTGTTTTACATCTCTATAAAAAGCCTTATCCGCCAGCGAAGGATAGCCGACGTTAAGACCGATTTTATCAACAACATTACGCATGAATTCCAGACGCCGCTGGCAGCGCTTGATATTGCTGTTTCAACACTCCGCATGAAACAGGCCGATCTTACCGCCGAAAGCTATGATAATACGCTGTCTATAATTGAAAGGCAGAACCGCCGTATGCAGAAATTGTTCAGTCAGGTTAAGGAAGCATCGTTATCAGATGATATTGTTACAGTTCCGGAAACGCCGTTGGATTTTGCCTCTGTGGCCGAAATAGTGAATGATTTCCGGCTTTCACACCCCGAAGTAGTGATACACTGTGTTGAAGTGCAACCGGGTTTTAATGTGAAAATTGATAAATTCCATTTAAGTTCTATTCTTATCAATCTGTTAGATAATGCCTGCAAATATGGCGCAACACAGGTTGAGGTCAATCTGGATTTTGAGGGTAATAATTCGGTTATTTCAGTAAAAGATAATGGGCCGGGCATACCGCAAAAGGAGCATAAGGCCATATTTGAAAAATTTTACCGGATACAAAAAGGCAATGTGCATACCACTAAAGGATTGGGGCTAGGACTGTATTATGTATGCTCACTTGTAAAAGCCTATAAGGGAGATGTTACTGTAAAAAGTACTGAAGCCAACGGAGCCGAATTTATTATTACATTACCTGTATGAAACACATACTTTTAGCCGAAGACGATTTTGACTACGCCAGTATTTTAAAGCAATACCTGGAGCTTTCAGGATTTGCGGTTACCTGGGCAAAAGACGGTGATGAAGCATTGGCACTGCTGCCACAGGTAAATCCGGATATTTGCGTATTTGATGTTATGATGCCAAAGATGGACGGTTTTACCCTTGCCGAAAAAGCTGTAGTGCTGCTTCCTGAAGTGCCGTTTGTTTTTCTTACTGCCAAAGGGCTCAAAGAAGATAAAATAAAAGGACTTAAGCTGGGAGCAGATGATTATGTAGTAAAGCCCTTTGAGGCCGAAGAGCTAATACTCAGGATCGGGAATATACTAAAACGTACAGGCAGGCCTGCAACAGCACATGGCACTTTGCAGCCTATTACAATAGGCGGCTACATTTTTGACAGCCTTAATTATACGCTTAAATACAATACTATAACCCACAGGCTTACCGAAAAAGAAGCCCGCCTGGTAAGTTATTTAAACACTAACAGGGACAGGATAATAAAACGGGAAGAAATACTGACTGCCGTATGGGGTACTGATGATTTTTTTTCGGGACGCAGCATGGATGTATTCATCAGTCGCCTGCGCAGGTATTTTGCCGAAGACAGTACAATTACTCTTCAAAGTTACAGGGGCTTAGGCTTGGAATTTAAAATTAAATAGTACCTTATCTTATATTTTGTGTTAAATTGTTTTCACGATATGGTAATGGATACAGAATGCGTTAGCTTTGCTAAGCATTACACTTTACTATACAAATGAAGATAAAATATATAGTTTATACCCTTATAATTGTGGGTATTGGCGCGCTCGTTTACTACCGTATATCTGCTAATAAGGAAATAAAGGAAAAGAGTGGCGGAGCAGGCGCAGGCCCTAAAAAAGCCATGGCAGTTTCGGGTATTGTGGTTGCGCCGCAGGAGTTTTCGAATACGCTTTCACTTTCGGGTTCTATCGAAGCAAATGAGCAGATTGAGGTTCGCAGTGAGGTGTCAGGCATTGTCGAAAAAATATATTTTACCGAAGGTACAAAAGTTGCCAAAGGGCAGGTACTTGTAAAAGTGAACGATATTGAACTCCGTGCCCAGGCAGGGGAGGTTAAGACAAGGCAAAACCTTACGGCAGAAAATGCCCGCCGTGCTAAGCTGCTGTTTGAAAAAGAAGCCATAAGCCGTGAAGAATATGATATTGCTACGGCAGATTATAAAACGGCTCAGGCACAAACCCAGCTTATCAATGCGCAGCTGGCTAAAACATCGGTTAGGGCGCCATTTTCGGGTACTATAGGTTTGCGCAATATATCGCCCGGAACTTACATAACTCCCGAAACTATTATTACTACACTGGTAAACAGCAGCCAGGTAAAAATTACATTTTCAATTCCGGAAAAATATGCAACGCAGATGAAGGTAAATTCATCTATAACGTTTACAGTAGCAGGTTCGGATGAAAAGTATACAGCTAAAATCTATGCGCTTGAACCCGCTGTTGAGGTAGCCACACGCACACTGCGAATAAGGGCGGTTGCCGAAAATGCTCATGGAAGGCTATTGCCGGGCACATTTGCCAATGTGATACTTCCGCTTGAAAAAATAAACGATGCCGTATTAGTGCCAAGCGAAGCTATAGTTCCGGTACAGGGCGGTAAAAAAGTATTTGTATCGGTTAACGGAAAAGCTAAAGAAGTAAAGGTTGAAACAGGCACACGTACCGAAAAGGATGTTGTAGTGCTTTCAGGTTTAAAGGCAGGTGATACGGTTATAACAACCGGCGTGCTTACGCTTAAAGATGATGCCCCTGTAAAAGTCTCAGTTAACAAAGCGAAGCAATGAGTTTATCTACACTGAGTATAAAAAGGCCGGTACTCACCATAGTTATGAATATTGCCATTATCCTGTTCGGGATAATTGGGTATACATTTCTTGGCGTACGTGAGTTCCCGTCTATCGACCCGGCTCAAATATCGGTGCGTACCAATTATGCGGGTGCCAATCCTGATATTATAGAATCGCAGATTACCGAACCGCTTGAAAAGGCTATCAACTCGATTGACGGTATACGTAATATTACCTCCTCAAGCAATCAGGGATCAAGTAATATAACCATTGAATTTAACCTGGAGAAAAACCTTGAAGAGGCGGCAAATGATGTGCGTGATAAGGTGTCGCAAGCCATACGAAGCCTTCCGCAGGATATTGATGCACCTCCGGTGGTATCAAAGGCAGATGCCGATTCTGAGCCTATAATTACCATGACGGTGCAAAGCGCCACGCGAAACCCGCTGGAACTTAGTGATTATGCTGAAAACGTAATTGCCGAACGCCTGCAAACCATTCCCGGTGTAAGTAGTGTACAGATATGGGGACAGAAACGTTATGCTATGCGATTATGGATCGATCCGGTAAAGCTGGCTTCTTATGGTGTTACCGTAGCCGAAGTGCGCGACGCGCTTGACAGGCAAAATGTGGAATTACCAACAGGTAAGCTTACAGGTAATAATACCGAACTTACCGTCAAAACCATGGGTAACCTTTCCTCTCCGGAGGAATTTAATAACATCATAGTAAAATCGGAAGGGGAGAAGATAGTAAAGTTAAGTGATGTAGGCCGCGCCGAACTTGGGCCGGAAAACCTGGAAACCAAAATGACCGATAACGGGCAGCAACTTGTGGGCCTTGCCATCATTCCGCAGCCAGGGACTAATTATATTGAAATTGCCGATGCTTTTTACGAGCAGTTTGACATGCTTAAAAAAGAAGTACCACAAGACCTGAAGCTGAACATTGCAATTGATAATACGGTTTTCATAAAAAAATCAGTGCTTGAAGTAGGTGAAACCCTGCTGATATCGCTTGTATTGGTTACGCTTATTATATACCTTTTCTTCAGGGACTGGGCTATCGCCCTGCGCCCCCTGCTTGATATCCCAGTATCACTTATAGCTACATTCTTTATCATGTACATTTTCGGTTTTTCCATTAATGTGCTTACACTACTGGCTATTGTACTTGCTACCGGCCTCGTGGTGGATGATGGTATTGTGGTAACCGAGAACATCTTTAAAAAAGTGGAGGAAGGCATGACGCCTATTGAGGCTGCCATGAAAGGGGCCAATGAAATTTTCTTTGCGGTTATATCCATTTCTGTAACACTTGCCGCCGTGTTCCTTCCGGTAATATTCCTTGAAGGGTTTGTGGGCAGGCTCTTCCGGGAGTTTGGGGTCGTCATCGCGTCGGCAGTGCTGGTTTCAGCGTTTGTATCGCTTACCCTTACACCAATGCTTAACGCTTACCTTATGAAAGGTGACGTGCATAAGAAATCGAAATTCTACAACTTTACCGAACCGTAT
>JBQGDS010000120.1:0-2575 GCA_052039185.1 Flavobacterium sp. | reverse complement strand
AAATGCTCGATGCTTTTAAGCCTATGTCCGCAATGTCCGGGGCAGAAAGTGCTTACTTCACGTTGTTAAAAGCCAATTGCTACTACAATCTTGGTAAAAACGACCTGGCGCTTAAAAACTATCTTGTGGCTAAAAAAGCATACCTGCAATGCGACAGTATGCATAAGGCTATGGACATAAACCTGGATATTGTGTATCTTAAAAGAGCGCAAACAAGTAATTCGTCTTACTATATCTACCTTAATGAATATATAAAACATGCCCAAAAAGAGGGTAATACTACACGGCTGGCCCGTGGCTACGGCTACATGGGCATGTTTAAAGCCGATGAAGGTAAGTATAACGAAAGCCTTTCGTATTACCAGAGTGCGCTGAGGCTACTGAAAAAAAACAATAAAGATTCAGGATTGGAGTCGGCCATAAATAATAACCTGGCCAACCTGTATAATGAAAAACTGGCCAAGCCTGATTCGGCACTCATTTACCTGAAGAGGGATCTTGACCTTATAAAGACTGACAATAACCCGGCGGACCTGTATTATAATTATGTAAATCAGGCATCGTCTTACTATCATAAAAAAGATCATAAAACCGCTGTTAAGTTCCTAAAAATGGCTGAAGCGCTCAATGTTGCTGATGACGTATCAAAATCAAGGCAGATATTATATGAGCAGCTGGCCAAAAATTTCGGTCTGATGAAAGATTTTGAAAATGCGTATAAATATCAGCTTCAGGCTAAAACAACAAGAGATACGCTAAAAGCCCATGAGCTGAGCATAGCCGTGGCAGATATTGAAACAAAATACCAGACAAAAGAAAAAGAACTGGAGAATAAAATATTAAAGAGCAACATAAAAACAAACCATATTTTGCTGTATACCTTTTCGGGGCTTTTAATTGCTACTATTATGATAGGCTACCTTGTAGTAAAAAATGCACGCAGGCGCGAAAGAATTGCCGAACAGGACAAGCTTATCGGGCAGCAGAAGTTTGAAAAGAAGCTTAAGGATTATGAGTTGCACAGCATTGATATGATGCTTGAGGGACAGGAAAAGGAACGGGAACGTATAGCAAATGACCTGCATGATAACCTGGGCAGCATGCTTGCCACGCTGAAACTTAATTTTGAAAACCTGAAGAGAAGACAAGCCACAACGGGCGATGATGAAAACAAATTATATGACCGTACCGATGAACTTATAGAAGAGGCCTACCAAAAAGTACGCCGTATGGCACACGCAAAAAATGCGGGGGTACTGGCAAACAAAGGATTACTCCCGGCCATAAAAAAACTGGCCGAGAAACTGAACATTCCGGGTAAACTGAGTATTCAGGTAATAGATTTCGGGTTTGACAGCAGGCTCGAAAATGCCCTGGAAATAACCGTATTCCGTATGGTTCAGGAGCTGGCTACCAATATAATAAAACACTCTCAGGCTACTGAGGCTACCATACACCTCACGCAGCATGATGACAATATAAATATAATTATTGAAGACAATGGTGTGGGCTTTAACCCTGCCGGAAAAATAAATGACGATGGCATGGGGCTTACGTCAATGACGCGAAAAGCCGAGCAAATGGGCGGGACATTTACCATAGATTCTACTCCCGGAAAAGGGACAACCATAATAATAGATTTACCTATATGATACGTGTAATAATAGCCGAAGACCACCAGTCGCTAATAGACGGAATGAAGCTTTTCCTGGAAGATGAAAAGGATATTGAAGTAGTGGGCGAGGCCAATGATGGCGAACGCCTGCTTGAAATGGTACACCTGAAAAAGCCTGATGTTGTGCTTACAGATATCCGTATGCCTAAAATGGACGGTATAACGGCAACAAGAGAAATTACCAAAGAAATGCCCGATGTAAAAGTTATTGCTTTTAGTATGTTCGAACAGGATGAAGCTGTAGCCCAAATGGCAGCAGCGGGAGCATCAGGGTATATAATGAAAAATTCATCACTTAAAAATGTGCTTAAGGCAATACGAACTGTGATGGAAGGCGAAACTTTTTTTGATACTGCTATAAAAGGCGAAACAGCAAGTGCCGATCCGGACGAACTGCCTTTAAGCAAAAGAGAGCGCGAAATTGTAAAACTTGTGGGAGAAGGAAAAACATCGCAGGAAATTGCCGATATACTTTTTATAGGTAAGACTACCGTAGATACCCATCGTAAAAACATATTAAAAAAACTTAACCTTCATGGAAAGAGTGAATTAGTACGCTATTCTGTAGAAAAAAAATATGACTTTTAGTTTTTCAATATAAACTAAGGTTATTTTTTTGTGTGTGTAAAAATACCCAGTAATGGGTATTTTTTTGTTTTAAATAATTCCTGAGATTTGTCTTGTAATCAGGTTTAAGGATAAACACCATTAGGGGGTGGTTACCTAACAAAAAAAACCTGCTTTCACAGATTTTGGGTAGGTATGAAAAATATCCCTTCGGGGATATTTTTTTTGTCCAAAATTTACCGCGTTTATTCCTGTTAATTTTTTGGCACGGTATTAGCAAAGCGATAAATTAATTAAGGATGCATTAACAAATACATTTTTAAAATACCTTTG
>JBQGDS010000119.1:0-6075 GCA_052039185.1 Flavobacterium sp. | reverse complement strand
ATAAACCAGTTGTCCAGTAATGGTAACTTCAGGTTTATTACTAGCTATAATACTACAGACAAACGTTATCATTTAAAACTTCATCTAACAGCACAGGATTTTACTAATCAGGAAAACGGAGGTATTATTGATACTGACTTATTTAAAAGCGGCGAAGACCCTTACACGAATCGCGAACGCCTAAATGTGTATTACCGCGATGCCCAATCAATACTTAAAGGTAACCGCTACTTTTTTGACCATACTTTCAGGCTTAGCAAAAGTAACCCCAACAGTGTAATGCTTCATCATCAGTTTAATTACGAAAACAAATTTTTTGAGTACATACAGCCTACTGCTAGTGCAAGGCTTGGTTCAGTATATACATCTTATATTAATAATAAGGTAAGATATAACCGGATGTACAATAAGCTTGGTGCTGCATACAATTATGAAAAGGTAGGGATGCTTGAGTTTTATATAGAAGACTTCAGGTATAATTACTATTACAATAGCCTTATTGTGGGTGGTAATGATCAGGTTGCAATACCTAACAGGCTAAATGATAAATTCAATACTTATGGAGCTAAGTATACTTACCATAAGAATAACCTTAAGGGTACCATACTTATTTCTAATTCTATTACTGATCAGTCATTAACCAATATTGATATTGCTGCGCAGTATAAATTGAATGATGATATTACTCTCGTTGGCCGTTACCAAAATATGAACAAGTTGCCCGACCTTAATTACAATTTATATCAGAGCGGCTATGTACAATACAACTGGTCAAACTCTTTTAAAAACGAAAAAATAAATAATATCGAATTCGAAGCCAGGACGAAATGGCTCAATGCATCTGTGCAGTATACTGTTTTAAAAGATCATCTTTATTTCAGGAATACATTTGTACAACAAGCCATACAGCAGGAAGATATAGATACACTTTATGTAAAGCCTTTCCAGTATGATGGTACTGTAAATTATCTTTCTATAAAAGCGAACAAAGAGTTTAAATTCTGGAAACTGGCTCTTGATAATACAGTATTATACCAAAAGGTAGATCAGCAGCAAAACATACTTAATGTTCCTCAGTTTATTACGCGTAATTCATTATATTACTCTGATTACCTTTTCAAGAAAGCACTTTTCCTGCAAACAGGCTTTACATTCCAGTATTTTACCAAGTATTATGCTAATGATTATAATCCTGTAATCGGTGAATTTTATATACAGGAAAGGACTAAAATAGGTGATTTCCCTCTTATTGATTTCTTCCTGAATGCCAAAATACGCCAGTTCAGGTTATTCCTTAAAGCTGAGCATTTCAATTCCAGCTTTACAGGATATAATTTCTATTCAGCCCCTAATTATCCATATCGCGACTTTACAATCCGCTTTGGTGTAATATGGGATTTCTTCTCGTAGCTGTTATTTTTGAATTATATCTAATATCTTTGCCCTGAAATTGTACATAAGGCAATAAATAAATCCGTAATGAAATACGCAAAAAATATATTGGAAACCATTGGCAATACGCCATTGGTTAAGCTTAACAAAGTAACTGAAGGTGTTGATGCGCTTGTTTTGGCAAAGGTAGAAACCTTTAATCCGGGCAATTCGGTTAAAGACCGTATGGCGGTAAAGATGATTGAGGATGCTGAAGCTGACGGAAGGCTTAAGCCGGGCGGAACTATTATTGAAGGTACGTCGGGCAACACAGGTATGGGCCTTGCACTAGCTGCTATTGTTAAAGGGTACAAACTTATCTGTGTTATATCAGACAAGCAGTCTAAGGAAAAAATGGACATACTTCGTGCCGTAGGCGCTAAGGTTGTGGTTTGTCCTACCGATGTAGAGCCTACCGATCCACGTTCGTACTATTCAGTATCAAAACGCCTTGCTGAAGAAACACCCAATGCCTGGTATGTTAACCAGTATGATAACCCGAGTAATGCTATAGCGCATTATGAACAGACAGGCCCGGAGATATGGGAGCAGACCGAAGGTAAGATTACTCACTTTGTTGTGGGCGTTGGTACAGGTGGTACTATATCAGGTGTGGCAAAATACCTTAAAGAGAAAAACCCAGACGTGAAAATTTGGGGTATTGATACATACGGTTCTGTTTTTAAGAAATATCATGAAACAGGAGTTTTTGATGAAAATGAAATTTACTCATATATCACTGAAGGTATAGGTGAAGACATCCTTCCTAAAAATGTTGACTTTTCCCTGATTGATGGGTTCACTAAGGTGACTGATAAAGATGCCGCTGTATATACACGAAGGCTTGCGCTTGAAGAAGGGATATTTGTAGGTAACTCTGCAGGCGCAGCTATTAAAGGGCTTTTACAGCTTAAAGATGAGTTTAAGCCGGAAGATGTTGTTGTGGTACTTTTCCATGATAGCGGAAGCCGTTATGTAGGGAAAATGTTTAATGACGACTGGATGCGCGAAAGAGGTTTCCTTGATGAAGACATTACCAAAGCGGAAGACCTGATTAAAGAGCATGCCGATAAGCCATTGGTAATAGTACGTACTGAAGAGTTGGTATCGCACGCTATTGAGCGCCTTCGCAAATACAAAATATCTCAGATACCTGTAATTGACACTACAGGTTTTGTAGGTTCGGTTGATGAAACTGACCTATTCCGTAGCTATGTGGAGGATAAGGATATAGCCGAAAAACCAATACGCGAAGTAATGGGTAAGCCTTACCCTGTGGTAAAAGCAAATACAACGGTGGAAGAAATTTCTAAGCTTATTAATAAAGATAACCAGGCAGTATTGGTAGATTTGGGTAACGGCAAACACCATATCATTACCAAGCACGATATAATAAGCGCTATACGATAAAAATAAAATTTGATTATATTTGAAAGAGCCACCAAGGCTCTTTCTGCTTTATTATGAACTTCACCGCAATAGATTTTGAAACAGCTACAGGGCATCCGCATAGTGCGTGTGCTGTGGGTATTGTTACTGTGCAAGAAGGCATAATAACAGAAGAATACTATACACTTATCCAGCCGCCCGATAATGAATACTGGTACCGCAATATAATGGTACATGGCATAAAGCCGGTTGAAACGCTTGATATCCCTACATTTGACCAGTTGTTCCCCGAAATACAAAAAAGGCTTTTCGGGCGTACAATTGTGGCACACAACGAGGCGTTTGATCGTAATGTGCTGGCTAAAACAATGCGTTGGTACGGCTTATACTATGATGAGCTTGAGCTGGCTGACAGATGGGAATGTACCTGCAAAATATATAGGGCTAAAGGCTATAAGCCTGCCAACCTGAAAGCCTGTAGTGAACGTAATGGCATTGCGCTCAATCACCACGAAGCATTATCTGATGCCCGTGCATGTGCTAAACTGTATCTGTTGCACAACAATCAGGTAAAGATGAATCTTAGCGGGTTTTAATATGAAAGAAGATTTCCTTTATTACATATGGCAATACAAAAAGTTTGCCTTTCAGGAATTGAAAACGGTTCAGGGCGATACTGTTACTATTGTAAACAGCGGGCAGTACTTGCAGCAGGCCGGGCCTGATTTTTTTAACGCGCAAATAGTAATTGAAGGGCAAAAATGGGCAGGCAATGTTGAAATACATATAAAGTCTTCTGACTGGTATTTGCATGGCCATGAGCGCGACACAGCATACGATTCTGTAATACTGCATGTAGTGTGGGATCATGATACTGAAGTATTACGCCAGGATCACTCCGAAATTCCGGTGCTTGAATTAAAACATTACGTTAATAAAGCATTACTGGATAACTACAATTCACTTTCAGCTGTCAAGTCCTGGATATATTGTGAAAAAGAATTGGAGCACATCAACAGTTTTGTTTTTGATAACTGGAAAGAAAGGCTATTTTTTGAAAGATTGCAGCGTAAGGCGTTGCCTGTAAAAGCACTTGCAAAAGAAACCGGTTATGACTGGGAAGCTGTATTGTTTTGTTTTCTTGCTAAAAACTTTGGCTTGAATACTAATGGTGAAGCCTTCTTTCAGATAGCAAGATCACTCCCTTTTTCAGTTATCCGTAAAGAGGCTTTTGAAGCGGAGAACCTGGAAGCCCTATTTTTCGGCAGGGCAGGCCTCCTTCAGGAACAGCTTGAGGATACTTATGCAAAAGATTTGCAGTCACGTTACAATTACATGTGCCACAAGTATCAGCTTGAAAATATATATGTTGATCCATTACAGTTTTTTAAGCACAGGCCCGATAATTTTCCTACCATACGCCTTGCGCAACTGGCACAGGTGTATCATTTACACCAAAACCTGTTTTCTAAAATAATTGAAGGTGCTTCTTTAGCTGATCTTTATAGCATTTTTAAAATACAGGTTACGGATTACTGGAGGTCGCATTACAGGTTCGACAAAGAAAGCCCTGAAAAAAGAAAAGCACTTACCACATCGTTTATCGACCTGCTAGTTATAAATACAATTGTACCGTTCCGTTTTGCTTATGCACAGCACCAAGGTAAAGATATAAGCGAGGAACTTATAGCGCTAATGCAACAGGTATCGCCGGAAAGTAATTCAATAATTGATAAGTTCAGGCACTACAAAGTTCCTGCACAATCGGCATATGATACGCAATCCTTACTGCAAATGAAAAATGAATATTGTACACACAGGCATTGCATGCAATGCGGTGTTGGGTTAGAACTACTGAAAAGCAGTGCTATTAAATAAAATCACTATTTTTGACTACTGAACATAAATAAATGGCATTAGTAACATCAATACGGCATTATTTTGAAAGGAATGGCTTTCATGTATCTTCGCGCCTGGCCGACAGGCTTGGTATGCGTGCTACTAATGTCAGGCTGTTCTTCATCTATATATCATTTGTAACCATCGGCCTTTGGTTTGGGGTATATCTTACGCTGGCATTCTGGCTTAAACTTAAAGATATGTTCTACACCAAGCGCAGTTCTGTTTTTGATCTTTAATTTTCATTAGTAAGATGAAACAGTTTCTGTCCTTTGGTTTTACACGTCAGCAACGCGTTGGTATTATTGCTTTGTTTTTACTCATAGTTGTTTTACAGGCGGGCTACTTTGTGTATACATCAATGGCTGCCGGAACATCCGGTTCACAATCTGAAGAAGAAAAGCAATGGCTTTCTCTGCAGGCTGAAATTGACAGGCTGAAATCTCAAAATACCGAAAAGGTAAAAGTTATATATCCCTTTAATCCCAATTTTATTTCAGATTATAAAGGCTATACGTTAGGCATGACCGTAGCCGAAATAGATCGTCTTCATAAATTCCGGGAGACAGGAAAATTTGTAAATTCTGCCGAAGATTTTAAAAAAGTTACCGGCGTGCATGATACACTTCTGGCAAAACTCTCACCTTATTTTAAATTCCCCGATTGGGTAATTAAAAAGCAGCAGCAGCAATCGAGTAAGGAATACACCTATCAAAACAGGGAGTACACTTCTTATGACAAATCACCGCGAAAGGAAGAAAAGAAAATTATACTTAAAGATATAAACGAAGCGCTGGAGGAAGACTTGGACGAGGTGTATGGCATAGGGCCTGCTTTTGCCAAAAAGATATTACGCCGCCGTGCTCAGTTGGGGGCTTTTGTAAGCATGGAGCAAATGGATGAAATAAAAGACCTGTCTCCGGAAGCAGTGGCAGGGCTTAAGCAAAAGTTTCGTGTTTCGGGGCAGCCAGCGGTCACGAAGATAAATGTAAATACAGCCTCGCTAAACCAATTGTCTTATTTCACATATTTCAATAAAAACATTGCAAAAGCTATTATAACACGCCGAAGCATGAAGGGTAAAATCAATAATATTGAAGAATTGTTAGAAATTAATGAATTTCCTGTTGATAAACAAAAAATAATTGCCCTATATTTGGAATTCTAAAACAAACTATACTAAAATGAACTTCGATTATAACGAAACTCAAACTATGATTGCCCAATCCATAAGGGATTTTGCCGAGCAGCATATCCGTCCGAATATTATGGAATGGGATGAAAAACAAATTTTCCCTGTTGACCTTTTTAAGAAACTTGGCGAGATGGGCTACATGGGTGTGCTTGTGCCTGAAG
>JBQGDS010000118.1:0-9657 GCA_052039185.1 Flavobacterium sp. | reverse complement strand
TCTGTGCCGTCACGAGTTACACAAAGGTGGCCTACATTATGTTTCAGCATCATCATTTGTGCCTCGGCAACTGATATATTTTCGGGTACGGTTATTACGGGAGAAGTCATCACCTGATCGGCCGTAGTATCAATAGGCAGTAGGCCTGTTGCAATTTTAGAGCGCAGGTCCTTATCGGTAATTATTCCTTTTGGCAATTGGTTTTCCTGTATTATCACACTGCCTATGGCGCTGTTGGCCATTGTTTTGGCAATAAACTTTAAGATATCTTCAGGATTGGCCGTTATAGGATTTCGTGTATATTTTATGGGTTGAAAATACTGTATATCGGCAACCTGCTCATTATATATAGTATTTTCAGATATAAGTTTTCCTCGTCTTTCCTTATCATACGGATTACGGGACTGTGAAGCAAAACTTTCAAGAAGGAAGCTTAAAACATTTTTATTATCACTAACATAAGGCTGAAAAACAGCAATAGGAATTCCATATACTATAGATTCTTCTCTTGCTTTAGCCGTCATAAGGTAATTATTCTTCGCAAAAAAGGGGCGAAGGCCCAGTATGTCGCCTTCATCGCATTTATCTATAAGTGTCTCTTCGGCATCCGAAGTAACCGAAAGGCCGATTGCACCATCCTTAACTACATAAAAATCAGGGTGTGTAGCATCTCCGCCTTTAAATAGCACCTGGTTTTTTTCCAGGTACAAAACTTTAGAGTGTTCAGCAATAGTACTTAATTCAACAAATGTAAGACTGCTGAAAGGTGGGAAACGTTTTAAAAAATCAGCAATTCTTTCGGCAACGGGATTTCTCATATAGCAACATTAAATCAAATTAAAAGTACAATAATTTTGAAATGGCGGCAAAGAAAATGCTTACATAAAATTCATAAAGGTTTGTTAAAGCGTTAAAGGCCTAAACAGCATTTATAACTAAATTTACTGCAAATTATTTAAAACAATAAACTATGAATGCAACAAAAAAAGTAATGATGCTCCTGGTGGCATTTGTGATGACAACACTTGCAAGTGCGCAGGATAAAAAACCGGCAAGCCCGGCGGCAACTGCAACAGGAAAAATTAACGGTGCTACTATAACTATTAACTACAGCAGTCCATCGGTAAAAGGACGTGTTATATGGGGCGATCTTGTACCTTACGGTAAATTATGGCGTGCCGGTGCAAATGCAGCAACTACATTTGAAACAGATAAAGATATAACTGTTGAAGGAAAAAAACTGGCTAAAGGTAAATATGCAGTTTATGTAATTCCTGAAAAAGACAATGCAACAGTAATTTTTGGAAAAGACGCAACAGTTGGTTATAACAAGCATACTGATGCTAATGAAGTTTTACGTGTAAATGTAAAGACAAAAAAATCAGCTAAAATGAACGAGAGCCTTGTTTACAAAGTAAATAAGGATAATGTTACTTTAAGCAGGGATAATCTTGATATACCTGTTAAGATTAAATAACGAACAGAAGAAGAAGAAGAACCGCGTTATCTAAGATAACGCGGTTTTTATTTAAAGAGACTTTCATATTTCTTAAGAATACTATTTTACATAATATATATTATAATTCAATATATATTCAGATTTTAAAGTTAGATCTGTCTCATTAATTTGATGCCAATTCACACATATATCAAATAATCTTCACACATTTGCGTTATCATGCTAAAAATCTTACAATAAGACTATGAAAAATAATTCTGGTATTGAACTTGTTTCAATAAAGTCTTTATCTAAAGACTGGGGAAAACTCGATAAGGTAAAATATAAATACAAGCTTAAAAATGATTCCTGGCAAATTCAGGAACGCGAAGTTTATAACCGTGGCAATGGCGCTGTAATATTGTTATATAATAAAAATAAAGGAACTGTAATATTAACCAGACAATTGCGTATACCAACATGGTTTAATGGAAATGCTACAGGAATGATGATTGAAGCCTGTGCAGGATTACTTGATGAGAAAGATCCTGAAGACTGTATAAGGCGTGAAACTGAAGAAGAAACCGGATATACACTTACTGAAGTGCGTAAAATTATGCAGGTGTATATGTCGCCGGGATCGGTTACCGAAATTTTATATTTTTTTGTGGGCAGTTATTCTGATGCAATGAAAACTGGTGAAGGTGGCGGTGTTGAAAACGAACAGGAAAATATTGAAGGACTTGAACTTCCTTTTGAAAAAGCTTTAAACATGGTTAAAAACGGTGAAATTAAAGATGCCAAAACAATTATGCTGTTGCAATATGCACAGATAAACGGTCTATTACAGAATTAACAACAGCTTAAAACTATATATGCCTGCTGCATCGTAAATTTATACTTATGATTAAAAACTATAAGTATGAAGAAATTACTATTTACAATTTTATTCATTACCGGTATACAAACTTTAGCAGTAGCTCAAACAACACACCCTGATATTGCGCGATACACGAAAGTTCCTGTAGGTTATCTTATGGTTTTAAGGCAAGGCGATGACATTTTAAAAGAAATTGAAGAGTTGGCGAAAAAAGAGAATATTCCATCGGCTAATTTTACAGGAATGGGTTTTGTGAATATGACTTTCGGTTTTTTTGATTTTAAAATAAAAAAGTTTAATCCGAAAGTATTTAAAGATATGGAGCTTACCAGTATGCATGGCACAATTGCCTGGCAAAAAGGTAATGTTTCAATACATGCACATGGAACCGTTGCCGGCAAAGACTTTAAAGCCTATGGTGGCCATATTCTTTCCGGCACTGTTGGCACAGGTTCTGTAGAAATTCTTGTAACCGTTCATGATAAGAAACTCGAACGTATTAAAGAGGAACAACTTGGCGCTAATGTGCTTTGTATAGGCAATTGCCCGCAACAATAGTTATAAATTGTTGTAATACATAGCTTTTACAATCCCGTCAGATAGCCCTATTTTTGGTACATAAATATTACGCGCCCCACTCCATTTCATGGCATTAAGATAAATCCGTGTAGCATGTATAATAACATCAGCCCTGTCCGGGTTTAATCCCATTTCGGCAATGCGCTGTTCATAAGTCATATTATTAAGCATCTGGTACTGCGAATTGATATAAAAATAAGAAAGCGGCTTTTCCTGCTGTTTTCCTGATAGCTTAAACAGTTTATTTATATTTCCTCCAGAACCAATAAGTGTGACAGTTTCATAAGGTTCAACAATAACTTTGATCCATTTTTCAATTTCCTGCCAAACCACTTCATTTACCATATTATTCAACAGCCTTACAGTACCGTTTTTAAAGGAACGTGAAGTTACAATTTTACCGTTGGCAAATAATGAAAACTCAGTACTGCCGCCACCTACATCTACATATAGATAAGTCTGGTCATTTTTTAGTAAATGATGTAAATCAGTCGATGCAATAATTGCAGCTTCTTTTTTTCCGTCGATAATATCAATTTTTACCCCTGCTTCCTTCTCTATCAGTTCAGCTACTTCCACTCCGTTATAAGCTTCGCGCATTGCCGATGTAGCGCAGGCCATATAACGCTCTACCTTATGTACTTTCATCAGTAATTTATAGGCTTTCATAGCATCAACCATACGCTCTATATTTTCCTGTGTTATTTCGCCTACTGTAAAAGCATCCTGCCCAAGGCGTATAGGTACACGTACAAGTGAACTTTTATTAAATTGTGTTTCTTTACCTTCCTGCTCCACAATATTTGAAACTAAAAGTCTCATGGCGTTAGATCCAATATCTATAGCAGCGTATTTTTTTATGTTGATCATTTAATCTTAGGCTCTAAGTCGCTCAGTTGCTTAGAAGCTTAGTTATAATTGTTCGTAAATTACTTCAAGTTTGTTCCTGAAATAGTTATAAGTTTCAAGTTGTGCGCGGAATACTTTTTCGTCAGGGCGTTTGCGGTATTTATTTTCCAGGGTTTCGCTATGCCACCTGGCTTTTACATTACCTTTCCATCCTATTTCAAAAGTATCTATAAGTTCCTGCTTTATATCGGCATCATAAATAGGGGTTGTAACTTCTACCCTTTCATCCAGGTTGCGTGTCATGAAATCAGCCGATGAAATAAACACTTCAGGATCGCCACTATTTGCAAAGATATAAACCCTTGCGTGTTCCAGGTAATTATCTACAATACTTATTGCTTCAATATTTTCGCTCATGCCGGGAACTCCCGGAATAAGGCTGCATATACCACGAATGACAAGCTGAATTTTGACACCTTCCCTACTGGCTTCATATAATTTGTCAATCATTTTAAAGTCGGTAAGGCTGTTCATCTTTAGCTTAATATAAGCTTCTTTACCTGCTATGGCATTCAGTATTTCACGGTCTATAAGCTTATAGAATTTATTGCGGGTATAATGCGGTGACACAAATAAATGCTTATAACGATGCAGGCGGTAATTAACATCAAAAAAGTCGAACACTTTATTTACATCCTTCATTATCTGCGAATGGCTTGTAAACAGTGTTACATCAGTATATACCTTTGCAGTAGATTCATTAAAATTACCTGTAGAAATAAAACCATAGCGTTTTACTTTACCTTGTTCAAGGCGTTCCACAATACATATTTTACTGTGTATCTTAAGCCCCTTGATACCAAATATAAGATTGATGCCTTCCGTTTGCATCAGTTCAGCATATGATATGTTGCTGGCTTCATCAAAACGTGCCTGAAGCTCAATCTGTACAGTAACCTTTTTACCGTTTTTGGCAGCATTAATAAGCGAACTTACAATTTGTGAATTCCTGGCCAGCCTGTAGAGTGTAATTTTTATTGAAAACACGTTCGGGTCAAGCGCAGCTTCCCTTAAGAATTTAATTACGTAAGAAAATGACTGGTATGGTGTATATAAAAGGTAATCTTTTTTAGCTATTTTCTGGAGCATACTGCCCTCAAGGCTAAGTCCGGGTATTGGCAACGGTACATTTTGTTTATACAAAAGGTCATATCTGCCTAAATTAGGGAAATCCATATAATCACGACGGTTATGATACCTTCCTCCGGGAATGATACTGTCTGAAGAATTTATATCCATACGCTTCAGGAAAAACTCCAGTGTATCGGGCTCAATAGTATGGTCGTAAACAAAACGTACAGGCTCCCCTATCCTGCGTTCAAGCACACCTTTGGAAATTTTTTCCATAAGGCTTTTACTCTGGTCACTGTCAATATCCAACTGGGCATCACGCGTAATTTTTATCATGTGAGCTGATATACTCTCATAATCAAAAATATTAAATATATTATAGAGATTATGGCGTATAACATCATCAAGCATAATAACATACTGACTTTCATTGCTTGACGGAAGTACTACAAAACGATTAATGTTTTTAGGCATTTCGATAACTGCATAGCGTACTTTCCTTTTTTGTTCTTCCCCTATTTGTTCTTCTCCTTCAGGAATATCTTTCTTCTTGGGTTTAAGCACCAATTTAATAGCAAGATAACCTGAAGTATCTTTTAGAACCGGAAACTCATTAAGGTCATTAAGGATAATAGTTACAAGCTCAGGACTTACCTTTTGTATAAAAAGGTCTTTTATATAGTTTTCCTGCTCCTTGGTAATTTCCTTTTCATTAATTATATAAATATTTTCTTTTTCCAGCTCTTTCTCAATTACACTAAGCACACGAAGGCTTTCTGACTGCTGTTCAATAACAATCTCGGTAATTTCTTTTAGTAAATTTTGCGCAGTTATACCGCCCAGAAGCTTTTCGCCTGTTTCGCCTTCATGCACAAGGCGACGAATGGCTGCATAACGCACCCTGAAAAATTCATCAAGATTATTGGAAAATATACCTAAAAAACGCAGCCTGTCAAGTAGTGGCACATTTTCGTCGGCTGCTTCCTGAAGTACCCTTGCATTAAATGTAAGCCAGCTTTTTTCCCTGTCAATATACCTGTTTACCGGTGAGTGGTGAATCATATTTTTTTAAATCGCCTGGAAATATTACTTTTTTTGTTGTTCCCTGCCTGATGTCTTTCCAGTTATCAACATCAAAGTTCAGGGATACAAAACCGGCGGTAGGTACGTTATCTACGGCCTGGTTTCCAAATATATTAACAAAATTAGTAATAGCGTCGTTATGACCAAAAAGAATTAAGTTATCAAATTGGTTATTGCAGCTTTTTATAATTTGCGCAAGCGCTTTTTCATCAAAAGTATAGAGGTCATCCCTGAAATCAATATTTTCTACCGGAACAGAAAGTGTTTCTGCAAAAATATAAGCCGTGTTTTTTGCACGCTGTGCTGTACTGCTCCAAACGATAAACGTCTTTGGAAGATGTTCACTAATATGGGAAGCCATAATATGCGCATCATTTATTCCCCTTTTTGAAAGAGGACGGTCTTTATCCTGTAGAGGTGCATCCCAGCTGGACTTGGCGTGCCTTATAAGAATGAGATTTTTCATACGGCTATTAATTTAAATATCAATAACTTAAAATTCAGAAAAATATGAACGGCTTCTTCCCTACAAGATGTTAATTCATTCTTAAAAGTTTAATTATGGAGCCAGCCTGTCTATAAGCCAGTTATAATCGTCGTGCAATTTAAAACGTATCCTGTCATGCAGGCGGTTGGCTCTTCCCTGCCAAAACTCCATTTCTACAGGCTTTACAATATAACCTCCCCAGTTTTCCGGGCGTGGTATTTCCTGTCCCTGATATTTCTTTTCAAGATTGGCAAGATTTTGCTCAAGGTATTCACGCGAGGGGATAACTTCGCTTTGTGGAGAAACTACAGCACCAAGCCTGCTGCCTATTGGCCTGCTTTCAAAATAACCGTCAGATATATTGGCTATCGTTTTTTCTGCTTTTCCTTTTATAATTACCTGGCGTTCCATTTCCTGCCAGAAAAAAGAAAGGCAAACATTTGGGTTAGCAGTTATCGCCCTGCCTTTTTCGGAATTATAATTGGTAAAAAATATGAACCCTTCTTCGGTATATTGTTTCAGCAATACGACCCTGCTTTTAGGAAAGCCATCAAGGCCAATTGTAGCTACCGTCATAGCATTTACCTCTCCCTGCATATCATGTTCTTCCGCTTCAATAAACCATTTTTTAAACAACATTATGGGATTATCGGTAAGCTTGTCTTCTGTAAGCTGGCTTTTTTCGTAGGAGCGGCGGTAGTTACTCAAATCGTTCATTTTCCTTTGTTTTAATTATACCTTAGGCAATCAGTACAAAGCTATGAACTTCCTGTTTAATAATCTAAAAGCAGTTTTAAAATTCAAATATTTTGCCATCATCGGCCAGGTGTACGTTTTTGAAAACTGTAGATGCTTCCTGCTTAAAGTTTTCTATAGTACTATACCTTGTGGAAAAATGACCCAATACCAGGTTTTTTACATTTGCCATTTTAGCTATGCTTGCTGCCTGCTTTGCAGTGGTATGCATTGTTTTTTCGCAAAGATGTTCTTCCGCCTCCAGGAAAGTACTTTCATGGTACAGCACGTCTACATTGTTTATAAGCGGTACAATACTTTCATCATACACAGTATCTGAGCAAAATGCATAACTTTTAACAGGTGCGGGAGGGTAAGTAAGCTCGCTGTTAGCAATTACACTGCCGTCTTCAAGTGTTACATCGCCACCTGATTTTATTTTGTAGTAATATGATGTGTCTATTTCATATTTTTCTACCGCTTCAATATTTAGCTTACGCAGGCCCGGTTTTTCTGTAAATAAAAATCCATTAGTATACACACGGTGTTTAAGCGGTATTGTCCTTACCGTTACTTTCTCATCCTCAAATATCACCTGAGACTCATTACTGCTAAGCTCATGGAAATAAAGATTATAACCTGTCCATGAATTTGATAGCTTTAACTGTAAAAGTATAACTTCTTTAGCGCCTTTAGGGGCGTGAATATGAAGGTCTGCCTGCCTGTTAAGCAGCGAAACTGTAGATACTAATCCTATGAGTCCATAAAAATGGTCGCCATGAAGATGCGATATAAAAACATGGTTTATTTTAGAAAACTTTATCTTGTTCTTTCTTAGCTGTACCTGTGTTCCCTCACCGCAGTCAATAAGAAACATACGGTTATTGATTTCCAATACCTGCGAAGTAGGATTGGTCATGGTACGTGGCGTGGCGGCATAACAGCCAAGTATGGTAAGGTTCATCTTTACAATTTTAAATTATGAGTTTTGAATTTTGAATTTCAATACTAAAATTTAAAATCCCAGATCCCTTTCAATCTCTTCCATCTCAATAATGTCGTGCGCTTCCTGAACTGTTGGTACAATAACCATTTCTTCCGGGGCATCACTAAAATCAAAATCAGAAACGACAACTACAAATGATTTTTTTGCTTTACGGTGTGTATTGGAAAGAGATAGTAATGACAGTACCTGCTCAAGCGAAAGATTTTTATCCTGCGTTACATCAAGTATAATATTATTATTTTTAAAAGCATTATACTCTGACGTTACTTGTGCAGAAAATGTGCTGAAATCAGCTTTTGTATCTTTAATTATGGTGGTATGTCCTTTTTCTTCTACTTTCATTATTTAAACCGCTTGGTTGGTAAGTCGCTAAGGTAATAAGATTGCCGTAAAATTTATGTTTCTTAACAATAAATTTAGCCCTATTGCTTTATTTTACTTGCCAGCAAATATATAACAGCCATGCGCACTGCTACACCGTTTTCTACCTGATCGAGAATTACCGATTGCTGTGAGTCGGCCACATCGCTGGTTATTTCCACACCACGGTTTATAGGTCCCGGATGCATGATAACTATTTCTTTATCAAGAGAATCAAGTAATGCTTTATCTACACCATATTGTTGTGCATACTCGCGTGTTGAAGGGAAATAATTCACATCAAGCCTTTCGTTTTGCACTCGCAGCATGTTAGCCACATCAGCCCACTCCAACGCTTTACGCAAGTTTGGCTCTACCTTTACCCCTAACGATTCTACATAACGGGGTATTAGTGTTTTAGGTCCGCAAACCCTAACTTCTGCACCCTGCATCTGTAAAGCAAATATATTTGACAGTGCCACACGTGAATGCAGTACATCGCCTACTATAACAACTTTTTTACCTTCTACCCCGCCAAGTCTTTCGCGTATTGTATATGAATCAAGGAGCCCTTGTGTAGGGTGTTCATGTGCGCCGTCTCCGGCATTTATAATACTTGCCTTTACATTTTTTGACAGGAAGTGTGCTGCTCCGGGTTTTTCATGCCTCATTACTACCATATCTACTTTCAGAGAAAGTATATTGTTGACAGTATCAATAAGTGTTTCTCCTTTTTTTACGGATGATTGGGCAGCCGAAAAACTTATCACATCTGCCGAAAGCCGTTTTTGCGCCAATTCGAAAGATAGCTTGGTACGTGTACTGTTCTCAAAAAATATATTGGCTATGGTAATATCCCTGAGCGAAGGTACTTTTTTTATCGGGCGGTTAATTACTTCCTTAAACTGGTCGGCAGTCTCAAATATCAGGTCAATATCACTTTTGTTAAGGTATTTTATTCCTAATAAATGATTTACGCTTAATTCTTTCATGTGTTGTGTTGTTGCAGTATTTAGCCTAAACTATATAAACTTTATCTTCCCCTTCGTTTTCCTCCCAGCATACTTTTACCTTGTCATTATTAATTGAATCTACCTGTCGGCCACGGT
>JBQGDS010000117.1:0-3457 GCA_052039185.1 Flavobacterium sp. | reverse complement strand
CTGCAATTGAGAACCACCTGGCAGTTTTGGAAGGATAAGGTCGAACGCCTTAAAATCAGAAAACGGAATTTTATTTAGATATTCATTATGCTTCTTTTTTCGGAAAGCTTTAAGCTGTGGTGCTTTGTCATTGTAATTGCTTTCAACGGCCTGCGCTTTCGGCAATAATTCCCTGAAAAAAGCATCAGGCTCTATTTTAAAATGCCTGGTCAGTGCGCCAAATGTATCATATGCCCTTAAGGTATCAACATGCCAATGCTCGGCAGGAGCATATTTACGTAGCCATGCCTTTACCCTTTTTGATACCACCATTCCACCAAATGTAATCAGGATATCCGGTCGCCAGGATTCAAAATCTTCGGCAGTAAAAGGTGTAATTATAGTATCAATATTACTGATGAATTTCGAATGGTTAAAGTTTGACGGTGTTTCAGTCATTACCACTACCGAATTGTCATTAGCCAATAATTCGGTTACCTGCTGACTGATAGTGCCCGGATCATTTACACCTACAAGTATAAGTTTCTTTTTGGCTGCATTCCACTTATCAATAAAAACATCCAGTTTTTCACTCTGATTTATTTGTTCTTTCAGTTCAATTACAACCGGCTTTACCGAAAGCTCATTGACTGTTTCATACAACGGCTCTTCGAACGGAGCATTAATATGTACCGGACCTTTTAATGTTACAGCGGTATTTATAGCCTCATTTATAAAACGGTCATTTTCAGGAGAAGTATCCTCAAGGAGGTTGGCACTATACAGTATATGATTTGCATATACATTTTCCTGACGGATAGTTTGCCCATCGCCTATATCAATCTTGTCGTGCGGCCTGTCGGCAGAAATTACTACAAGCGGTATCTGGCTGTAAAAAGCTTCTGCCACCGCAGGATAATAATTAAGTAACGCCGAACCTGATGTGCATACAACAGCTACAGGTTTTTTAAGCTGCTGGGCAACACCCATAGCAAAAAAGGCAGCACAGCGCTCATCGGCAATGCTATAACATGTAAAAGCGGGATTATTGGCAAAACCAATAGTAAGCGGTGCATTACGCGAACCTGGAGAAATAACAATATCAGTAACTCCCTTAGCCCTGCATAATTCAATTATACTTTGGGCAAGGGGTATTTTTGGATAGATCATTTGAAACAATTAAATATTCTATAGGCTTTAGCTACCTATATAGCTTATGCTTTTATCCAGTTTACTATTTCAGGATCTGTTGGCAACGTGCGTGGGCCTATTACCTTTACAAGTTCACCTTTTTCGTTGATAAGGTACTTCTGGAAATTCCATTCCACCTCACTATCCTGAACACCATTTTTAGCCTTTTGTGTCAGGAACTGGTAGATAGGCGCCATGTCATCACCTTTAACTGAAATTTTTTCCATCATCGGGAAAGTTACGCCATAATTGCGTTCGCAGAATGTAGCAATTTCTTCATTGCTTCCCGGCTCCTGCTGCATAAAGTTGTTAGCAGGGAAACCTACAATTACCAGGCCCTTGTCTTTATATTCTTTATAAAGTGCTTCAAGGTCTTTGTATTGCGGTGTAAGTCCGCATTTAGAGGCTGTATTTACAATTATAACCTTTTTACCTTTTAATGATGAAAAATCAAATTCTTCCCCGTAAAGGTCTTTTACCTTAAACTGGTATATGGTTGATGCTGACATAGTTTTTGTTTTTTGAGTAGATTTTAAAGTTTTTGTTTGTGCCTGGTTCTGGCATGATGCCAAAAGTATAAGTCCACAGGCGAGTATAGCCAATTTTTTCATGATTATATTTTGATATAAAATTACGTAAACAAATGCTATAAACAAAAAGTCCGTAACAGTTAGTTACGGACTTTACTATTTACTATTTAAGATTTTTTAAGGTGCTTTCTATATTGCATATAGGCAAAGCCCCCCAGTATAAATACGGCAAGCGCCATCCAGAAGAAATACATAGGAGTCCTCAGCTCCCCGCTTGCGTAGGAGTGTAATCCTGTAAGATAGAAGTTTACCCCGAAATAGGTCATAAGTATTGAGGCAAACGCCAGGACGCTAAAGAAGTTATAAATCCATGTGCCCCTTAAAGCCGGTACAAAACGCATGTGTATCACAAAGGCATAAACCATTATACTTACCAGCGCCCAGGTTTCCTTAGGGTCCCAGCCCCAGTAACGCCCCCAGCTCTCGTTAGCCCACTGCCCGCCTAAAAAGTTCCCTATGGTAAGCATGACAAGGCCAATGGTAAGCGCCATTTCGTTAATGTAAGTTAGCTCTTTTATGTGCAGGTCCATTTTTACCTTATTGTTACTGTTGGTAAACAGCATAAGTATCATAGCAACAAGGCCTAATATCATTGCCAGTGTAAATGGACCATAGCTACCCACAATAACCGCAACGTGAATCATAAGCCAGTAAGAATTAAGAACAGGCTGAAGGTTTCCAATCTCAGGATCAGTCCAATTCCAGTGTGCTACCATAAGTACCATAGAGGCAACAAAGGCAGTAGCAGCTACAGTAAGTTGTGATTTCCTACCGAAGAGCAACCCGAAGAGCATAGTTGCCCAACCTACGTATATTACAGATTCGTATGCATTACTCCATGGTGCGTGGCCCGAAATGTACCAACGTACTATTAAGCCAATTGTGTGCAGTATGAACAAGCCCCATATTACAATATGCATTGTTCTTGCAGATACGTTTATACCTTTGCGGGAATTAAATATTTTAATGATCACAAAAACAAACATCAGCAGTCCGGCATACAGGTAGTAAGAGAAAAGCTTTTTGAAAATATCATATTTATTGTACAATATTTCTGCTTCTACCTTATCCTTGTGTGGTAATACTTCAGAGCCGTATTTTTTCTGGTAATTCTGTATACCTTCAAGGAATGAATCGGCACCTTTGTAATCACCTGTTTGTGTAGCGCTGCCCAATGCCTGGATATAAGCGGGAAGCGCATTTTTCATAATGTTCAGTTCATCATCATTAAGCGCTGCAATTTCAGGATATGAAACCCACTTGTTATTTTCATCGCCCGGTATAGGATATACTTTAAATATCTGCCCGGTTAAGGCTGCATACAGCAGGTCAATCCTTTTACCTATATCTATAAAATCTTTTTGAAACTGGTTTGGTGTCGGCTCCCTATAGGCTTCTTCCAGTATATTGCCCAGCTTGTAATTACCCCTGTTGTCAAAAAAATCAGAAAGCGCAGCATATTTTACATCCTTTTCAAGTCCTGCAACCTTGCGTAGGCTGTCATTGCCTCTCTTTAAATATATCACAGGCATATCAAACCAAAGCTCATCGAACATGATCATCGAAAGAAGCGCCTGATCTGAGTTCATATCTTTGAAAGTATCGCCCTTACTTACTTTTCGCAAAAGTTCTGAAGAGAAAGTGTTGATAGGCTTCATCCTTCCCCCTGCATCCTGAATAATTAAACGTCCGAATTT
>JBQGDS010000116.1:0-2368 GCA_052039185.1 Flavobacterium sp. | reverse complement strand
TTCAGGCTTTATGGCTACCTGTAAGTTAATGTCAAATGCTTTTTCACCCTCCAGCCTCAGGTATTCAAGAGGTTCAGGGCTTTGTTCAGGCCCTATGGAACGGAAATGCTCCAGTGCATCCAGAGTTACAATCCATGGCGACATAGATGAAGCAAAGTTTTTCGCAAGGAATGGCCCAAGCGGCACGTATTCCCATTTCTGTATGTCGCGTGCGCTCCAGTCATTAAATAGCACCATACCAAAAATGTGGTCTTCGGCTTCTTCAACAGGGATAGATTCGCCCATAATGTTGGCATCTGTAGTGATAAAAGCCATTTCAAGTTCAAAATCTACCAGTCTCGACGGCCCGAAAATGGGCTGTGTTTCGCCATTTGGCAATGTTTGCCCCAATGGCCTGTGCACCGGTATGCCTGAAGGCACAATTGTGCTCGATCTTCCGTGGTAGCCTACTGGCAGGTGCAGCCAGTTAGGCAGCAATGCATTTTCTGGGTCACGGAACATCATACCCACATTGGTAGCATGTTCTTTACTGGAATAAAAATCAGTATAATCGCCAATAAGTACCGGCAATTGCATTTCTACATCTTCAATATTAAAAACCACTATTTCCTTATGCGCTTCGTTATCACGCAGTTCGCTGTTTTCAGCATCAAAAATATCGGCAATGCGGTTGCGCACAAGGCGCCATGTTTTCTTCCCGTCTGATATAAAATCATTTAGTGTGTCCTGCATGAACATATCGTCGGTAAGCTCTATACCTTCAAAATAATTAAGTTGCTGCATGGCCCCAAGATCTATGGCATAGTCACCTATGCGCGTACCTATGGTTACAACATCGTCTTTAGTAAGGAATACCCCGAAAGGTATATTCTGGATAGGGAAATCACTGTCAGACGGTACGTCCAGCCATGATTTCCTGTTAGGATTGTTTGCTGTTATCGGCATTTCTATGTTTGTGTTTGTGTGTATTTTATTGAATTATCAAATATACTTTTCGAGTTCGGTTTACCAAACGTTTTTTGTACTTTTGACAGCAAATTAACGAAAAATTATCACATGCAACGCGACGAACAAATATTCGACCTTATCCTTGAAGAACAGGACAGGCAGATACACGGACTTGAACTAATTGCATCAGAAAATTTTGTGAGCGACCAGGTAATGGAGGCTGCAGGTTCTGTTTTAACCAATAAATATGCCGAAGGCTATCCAGGTAAGCGTTACTATGGTGGCTGTGAGGTAGTTGACGTTATAGAGCAGATTGCTATTGACAGGGCTAAAGCGCTTTTTGGTGCTGAATATGTAAACGTACAGCCGCATTCCGGCTCTCAGGCTAATTCATCGGTATACCATGCCGTATTGAAGCCTGGCGATAAAATATTAGGTTTTGACCTGTCACACGGCGGGCACCTTACACACGGTTCGCCGGTTAACTTTTCAGGCAGACTTTATAATCCCGTTTTTTACGGAGTAGAGAAGGAGACAGGCCGACTGAATTATGATAAGATACAGGAGGTAGCTGAGCGTGAAAAACCACAGCTTATAATAGCAGGTGCATCGGCATACTCGCGCGATATGGATTTTAAACGTTTCCGTGAAATTGCTGATAGCGTAGGCGCACTGCTTATGGCTGATATATCGCATCCTGCAGGGCTTATAGCCAAAGGACTTATGAACGATCCTATACCGCATTGCCATATTGTTACTACTACCACACATAAAACACTGCGTGGGCCACGTGGCGGTATGATCATGATGGGTAAGGATTTTGAAAATCCATTTGGTTTAAAAACACCAAAAGGTGAGGTAAGGATGATGTCAGCATTGTTAGACAGTGCCGTGTTCCCGGGTAACCAGGGCGGACCACTAGAGCATATTATAGCAGCTAAGGCTGTTGCTTTTGTTGAAGCGCTTTCTGATGAGTTTTTCCGTTATGCGATGCAGGTTCAAAAAAATGCGAAGGCAATGGCTGAAGCTTTTGTAAAACGCGGGTATGATATTATTTCAGGTGGTACTGATAACCACATGATGCTTATTGACCTTAGGAACAAAAATATTTCAGGAAAAGAAGCTGAAAATGCACTTGTTAAAGCCGAGATCACCGTTAATAAAAATATGGTGCCGTTTGACGATAAATCGCCGTTTGTAACATCAGGTATACGTGTGGGAACTGCTGCCATAACCACTCGTGGTTTGGTAGAAGCAGATATGGAAACTATTGTAGATATGATTGACAGGGTAATTGCTGATCATACTAATGAACAACTGCTTGAACAAATTGCTGATGAGGTTAACGATATGATGAGCGAAAGGCCAATATTTGTTTTCTAATACTATAAATATTTTAAAAAAAGCTGAGTAATATTTA
>JBQGDS010000115.1:0-2419 GCA_052039185.1 Flavobacterium sp. | reverse complement strand
GAAGAGTATGGCGGACTGGGCATGGGCTTTGTAAGCACTATGCTGGTTTGCGATTATATTTCGGGGGCTACAGGCTCATTCTCTACAGCGTTTGGCGCACATACAGGTATAGGTACTATGCCTATTACATTATATGGAACCGAAGAACAAAAGAAAAAGTATGTACCTAAACTGGCTTCGGGCGAATGGTTTGGCGCTTACTGCCTTACAGAACCGGGAGCGGGCAGCGATGCTAATTCGGGTAAGACCAAAGCAGTTTTAAGCGAAGACGGTACACATTACAAAATAACAGGACAAAAAATGTGGATAAGCAATGCAGGCTTCTGCAGTGTGTTTATTGTATTTGCCCGTATTGAGGACGATAAAAATATTACAGGCTTTATTGTTGAGAATGATCCGTCAAACGGGATTTCGCTTGGTGAGGAAGAGCACAAACTGGGCATACGTGCCTCCTCTACCCGCCAGGTTTTCTTCAATGAAACTAAAGTACCTGTTGAAAATATGCTGAGCGAACGTGGTAATGGTTTTAAAATTGCCATGAATGCACTTAATGTTGGCCGTATAAAACTGGCTGCTGCCTGTCTTGATGCACAGCGCCGTACTATTTCGGCTTCTACCAAATACGCTAACGAAAGAATACAGTTTAATACACCTATCGCTAATTTTGGTGCTATAAGGGCAAAAATTGCTGAAATGGCTGCAAGTGCCTACGCAGGTGAAAGCGCATGCTACAGGGCTGCCAAAAACATTGAAGACCGTATAAACGCACGTGTGGCCAAAGGCGAATCACACCAGGATGCGGAGCTAAAAGGTGTTGAGGAGTTTGCTATTGAATGCTCTATCCTTAAGGTAGCGGTATCAGAAGATATACAAAACTGTTCGGATGAAGGTATCCAGATATTTGGGGGTATGGGCTTCAGCGAAGATACGCCTATGGAAAGCGCCTGGAGAGATGCACGTATAGCCCGTATATATGAGGGTACCAATGAAATTAACCGTATGCTCTCGGTAGGTATGCTTATCAAGAAAGCTATGAAAGGGCATGTTGATCTTCTTGGCCCTGCTATGAAAGTAGCCGAGGAACTTATGGGTATTCCTGATTTTGACACGCCGGATTACAGCGAGCTTTTTGCCGAAGAGAAAGAAATTGTAGCTAAGCTTAAAAAAGCATTCCTGATGGTTGCAGGTAGCGCCGTACAAAAATACGGGCCTGCACTTGATGAGCACCAGCAATTACTTATGGCTGCAGCCGATATACTTATTGAGATATACATGGCAGAATCAGTTATACTACGTACCGAGAAGCTTGCTAAAAATAAGGGTGCTGAAAATGTGAAGGAGCAAATTGCCATGGCACAGCTATACCTTTACAAAGCAGTTGATATTGTTAGCCAGAAAGGTAAGGAAGGCATTGCATCATTTGCTGAAGGCGATGAGCAACGCATGATGCTTATGGGGCTACGCCGTTACACAAAATATAACAACATGCCAAATGTTGTTGCACTGCGTGAAACCATTGCTAAAAAGATAATTGAAGAAAACGGATATGTTTATTAATCATACAGATGACAGATTTGAGATAGCGGATACTAACTAACCCGTCTGTTTATCTCTTATTTGTCATTATACAATTTAGTTTAGTTTGTTTTAGAAAAAGCCGCTACGATACCCATCAAGGCGGTTTTTCTTTTGACCAAAAACTGTTAGATCATAACACAATTAAATAAAAAACCCGCTGTAATTACTTACAGCGGGTTTAATTTATGAACAGGAGTTTAGCTATTACATTGGCTTGCGGCGCTTAAACACATTTACAAGTATAGCAATTATTGCCACAACAAGTAAAAGATGGATTAAGGCGCTGCCTACGTGATAAGCAAAGCTTCCCACTGCCCATATAATAATAAGTATAACTGCCAGTACATATAATAAGTTTCTCATAGCTTTTTATTTGGCTGCAATTATTTTACAGCGTCAACTTTTTCTTTAGTCATTTTAGCATGATCGTGGTGTTTCCTAAGTGTTGGCAGCATGTTAGCAGCCCACATCCTTATTTCCTCATCATTTGCTTTTTCTGAAGCTTTTTCCATTTTCTCAATAGCTTTGTCATGACCATCAACCATCATGTCAACATATTTCTTATCGAAATCCTTACCTGTTTTGTCATTTAGATCAGCATATTTATCCTGTCCTTTTTCCGGCATGGCAGCAGGAAGTGTAATGTTCTTTTTACCTGCAAGAGCTTTAACTGCTTCAGAAGCTTTAGTGTGCTCATCAATCATCATCTGTGCAAGAGCTTTTACGTCAGCATTTGTACTTTTAGTAAGTGCAAGTTTACTTAATTCAATTTCTTTCATATCCATACTTGCAGCATCAACAAGATATTGAGAATCATCCTCCTTAGCTTCGTTTGTATCTT
>JBQGDS010000114.1:0-9978 GCA_052039185.1 Flavobacterium sp. | reverse complement strand
TGTATTTTGTTTTTTACAGCGGAATACTCTTGTTTGGCAATTACACCGGGTTATTGTTCTTGTTTTATATACTGAGCGGTTTTACCATGATAGTGCTTTTTATAAATGTATTTCATGATGCCGTGCATGGCGCCATTTTTAAAAAGCCGAAGCACAATGAGTGGTTTACCTATATACTGGAACTGTTTGGCAGTAATAAATGGCTCTGGACAAAAAGGCATATAAGCCTACACCATCCATACCCTAATGTGCGCGAATGGGATACCGATATTAAGCAGAGCGACCTGGTGCGTATTTTTCCCAGCAGCCCATTATTGGGTTTTCATAAATACCAGTACATTTATATGTGTTTTATATATCCTTTGTATACATTAAACTGGCTTTATATCAGGGATTTTAAGGATTTTTTCGGGGAGAAAGACAATTATATAAAACGGATAACTAAAATACCCCGGATAGAAGTATACCGCCTTTTTGCGGCTAAGATTTTTAATATTTTTTATCTTGTAGTTGTTCCTGCGCTGGTCCTCAACCAGCCGTGGCAAATGGTTTTATACGCCTGGCTTGTAATGCATCTTACTGCCAGTGTGCTTGGTGTAATAGCTCTTGTTTCTACACATGTAGATGAGCATGCTGTTTTCCCTCTGCCCGATGAAGATGGCAAGTTTAACACTACCTGGGCCGAACACCAGATGATTGTTACCAAAGATTTCAGTACAGGCAGCAGGCTGGCTAATTTTCTTTTTGGCGGATTTACACATCATGTGGCTCACCACCTGTTTCCTGGAGTGGGGCATACTTATTACCCTTATATTACCCCGATAATAAAAAAATACGCTGAGGAATATAACCTGCCGTATACCAATTATCCTTTTTACGTGGCTATACGTTCGCATTTCAGGATGCTAAAAAACAGAGGTGTTACTGAGAATATCATGTCAATGGGGGAGATATAAATTAAAAAACCCACTCGGTATGAGTGGGTTTTTATTAACGTGGTACCTCCAGGAATCGAACCAGGGACACATGGATTTTCAGTCCATTGCTCTACCAACTGAGCTAAGGTACCGTTGTCATTGCGGGTGCAAATATAGAACCATTTTTAAATTATCCAAAACAATATCCAAAAAAAATCAATTTGTATCTTTGCTGCATTAATCCCGCACAAATGCTTTTAGCCGTTGATATTGGCAACACAAAAATCAAAGCCGCTGTATTCGAGAATGATACCTTTATTGAAAAGATGGTTTTTGAAAGTGTAGATGCTTCTAAAACCCTGAAAAAAATTTTTTCGAAATACCCTGAAATTTCCCAAAGTGTGCTTTCATCGGTAGGGGAAGGCCATGAAGAAATGTTATCAGTACTAAAAAACAATACATTTTTGACTGTCATTTCACATACAACATTATTCCCTTTCCAAAATAAATATGCCACTCCGCATACTTTAGGGGTTGACCGAATGGTACTTTCGGCAGGGGCAGTATTGCAATATCCTGAACAAAACAGGTTGGTTATTGATGCCGGTACATGTATAACCTATGATTTTATTACTACCGAAAACCACTATCTGGGCGGGGCTATATCACCGGGCTTACGGCTAAGGTATGAGGCGCTGCATAATTTTACGGCAAAACTTCCGTTGTTATCTGCGGAAATGCCTGAAAATTACATAGGCAGTTCCACGCAGCAGTCCATTCATTCAGGTGTTATAAATGGCTTATTGCATGAAATGCAGGGTTTTATAAACCAATACAAAAAGCAGTATCCTGATTTGAAAATAATATTGACGGGCGGCGATGCGGAATTTTTGGCTAAACAATTTAAAAACACCATCTTTGCCAATTCAAATTTTTTATTGGAAAGCCTTAACCATTTATATACATACACAGTCAGGAAAAATGATTAAAAAGATTATTGCAGTTTTTGCGCTTGTATTTTCGGGAGTTGCCTTTGCACAGGAAAATAATGCCTCGCCTTACTCGTACTACGGCCTGGGCGACGTAAAATTTAAAGGTACTGTAGATACACGTTCTATGGGAGGCTTAGGCATATTGCCCGATAGTATACACCTTAACCTGCAAAACCCGGCGGCTTACGGGCATTTAAAATTTACAACTTTCTCTATAGCAGCAAGCAACAGCAGTACAACATTTAAAACAAATACTGGTACAGATGATGCTAACCGTAGCACACTGGATTATCTTGTTTTAGGCATTCCTGTAAATAAGTTTGGTGTGGCGGTGGGGCTTATGCCTTATACCTCTGTAGGTTATAAAATAGAAAACAATGCCAGTGGTAATGACGGGCTTTCAAGAGGAAGGCAGTTTCGTGGTTCGGGTGGACTTAATCGTGTTTTTGCAGGTGTTTCATACCGTGTAAATGATAAATTAAGCTTTGGTGTAGATGCCAATTATAACTTTGGTAATATCGAAACTAAAAGCGTTATAGGTATTATGGGTGTGCAATATCCAACCCGCGAGATTAACAAGTCTAAATACAATGGGCTTTCTTTTAATATTGGTGCAATGTATCAAACTAAAATCACCGATAAATTATACTGGATGAACAGCGCCACCTTTACGCCAAAAAGTGAGCTGACAGGTGAGATAGAAAGGGAAATTGCCGCGATTACATATGGTAACGGAGCTAACGAAATTGTGGTTAACGAGCCTATCACATCAAAACTTAATAACGAAAAAGTAAGTCTTCCGGCTAAGTTCTCCTTTGGTTCTGGTGTGGGTGAAAACCTGAAATGGTTTGCCGGGGCTGAATATACTTTCCAGCAAAGTAATGAGCTGGGCAACCGTTTTGATAATGTTACTGATGCAGGTTTTGAAAGTGCGCACAGGATTAGTGTAGGTGGTTATTACATCCCTAATTACATGTCATTCAATAATTATTTCAGCAGGATTACTTACCGTGCCGGTCTAAAATTTGAAAAAACAGGACTTGTAGTAAACAATCAGGATATTAAAGATTACGGCTTTACCCTGGGTATGGGCTTCCCATTAGGGCAGTCTATAGGCGGATCTAACCTTAACGTAGGTTTTGAAATGGGCAAGAGGGGTACTAAAAATGCCGGCCTGATTGAAGAAAATTATATGAATTTCTTTGTGAGCCTGTCGCTTAACGACAGATGGTTCATAAAGAGGAAGTATGAATAATTAAAAATACAGTTATGAAATTTAAGTTAACCATAATGGTATTACTTGCGGGAGTGGTATTTACTACTGCTCGTGCGCAGGATAACAAGCAGTGTGAAACAGGTATAAAAACTATGGAAAGCCATGTTGCCGAAGGTAATTATACTGATGCTATTGCTGCTTATGGAAACTTAAAAGACAAATGCCCTAAAGTAAGCGAAAGGCTTTATACTGTGGCAGAAGCTGCGCTAAAATATACTATTGAAGCTTCGTTATCGGCTGAAGAAAGGCAAAAGCATATTGATAACCTTGTGGCATTATATAAGCAATATGATAAAAACTTTCCGCAGAATAATAATGCCAGCGCTATAAAAGAAGCTGTACTGCTGGATCAGTATCAGCTTATAGATAAAAATGAGCTGTACAAAAGGCTGGACGGTGCTTTTAAGAAAAATCCCCGTGCTTTTACTGATTATAATGCGCTTGACGTTTATTTCCAACTGTATATAAAAAATTATGAAGAAGGCAAAGGCGGCATAACACCTGAGCAGTTTATTGAAAAGTATGGTGAAGTTTCCGGACAGGTAACTTTTGCACTGAACAATGCTGTTGCGAAAAGGGATGCCCTGCAGCAAAAGCAGCAGCTTGAATCACTTACGGATGATGAGAAGTATGCGCTGGCTTCATACGCGCCAGTCATTGAGGGCTTTGAGGCGGTAGATGATAATGTGAATATACTGGCATCAAAGCATTTTACCTGCGATAAGCTTCAGGCTTACTATGATAAAAACTACGACACCCGAAAGGAAGATGCCATATGGCTCCACGGGTTGGTTGAGGTAATGTTTAAGAGCCACTGTTATAATGCTGCTATAGTACAAAAAAGTGCTGAAGCATTGCATGCATTGCGTCCTACGGCACAATCTGCCTTTTACCTTGGCAATTTAGCGCAGCGTAAAGCTAAAAATGCTGAGGCTATTAAGTATTATGAAGAAGCTGCAAAGATGGAAAAAACTGCTGAGGCAAAAGCCGAGCGCTATTATACCATTGCGACATTGTTAAACGGAAGCGATAAAAAACAGGCAAAAGAATATCTTTTAAAAGCTGTTCAGATGAATCCTAAGTCGGGTAAACCATACATAAGCCTTGCTGAAATGTATGTGTCGCCGGGTAAAGACTGCAAGCTAAACGATTTTGAGAAAAAAGCTCTTAACTGGCTTGCTATCGAAACACTTAAAAAAGCAGAGCAGGCCGAACCAAAATATAAGGTAACCACCGATGCTATGGCAAAACGTTACACTAAAAATGCGCCAAATAAAGATGAAGTAAAGGCTGCCGGGCTAAAAAAAGGTAAAAAAATTACTTTTGGTTGCTGGATAAATGAAACTATTACTATACCAAGCCTGTAGCATGAAAATAAATGCATGTATAACTGTATCTGTAATAGCAATATTTGCGTTCCTTGTTTCGTGCGAGAGTAATATGCGCGATGTACAGCGTATTAACAGTGTGGCATTCAGCCCATCAGTGCAGGCGGAAAATATCAATCTTAAATATACCGATTCAGGTAAGGTTAAGGCGATTATGCTTAGTCCGCTAATGCTGGATTTCTCGAATCTTGAATATGCTTTCAATGAATTCCCAAAAGGTGTAGATGTTACACTGTATGACCAAAGTGGTAAAAAAACCTTTGTGGTGGCAGACTATGCCATTAACTATGCGGGTACAGATATAATTGATTTGCAGGGGCACGTAAAAATTACCACTGATGACGGGAAGCAGCTTACTACCGACCAGCTTTACTACGATCAGAAAAACGAATGGTTTTATACCGAAAAAAGCTTTAAATTTACAGATGGCCAGGGAGGATTCCTTGAAGGGCCGGGACTTGATTTCAGTAAAGATTTTAAAGTACTGAACATCCAGCAGAACCGTGGCCAGGTTAATAATATACAAGAATAAATTATGTACTTTAAATATACGCCCTATTTATACCTTATTGCAGCAATAGCTTTTTTAATAGACGGAATAATTCGCCTGGTAGATAAAGAAGACCCTTATATCAGTTTTGCTTTTGTGGCTATTGCCGTTTTTATGTTCTTTTTCAGGCGCTGGAACTACAGGAACATAAACAGGCGTAACCAAAAATAAATGGTATGGAAGTGGCGATAATCATAGTGTGTTTAATTCTTTCCGCTTTTTTTTCGGGAATGGAAATAGCCTATGTATCGTCAAACAAAGTATATCTTGAGGTTGAAAAAAAACAGTCAACCTTCCTTTCCAAAATCCTGACCCGCCTTACCGAGAATCCTACGCGTTTTGTAGCCTCAATGCTGGTGGGTAACAGCATAGTGCTTGTTGTTTACGGGTACCATATGGGTAATGCTGTTATGCACTGGTTCACTCCTTATGATGTAGCACCGGGATACAGTATAATGCTTCAGGTTGTTATAACGGTATTTGTAATTCTTCTTACTGCAGAATTCATTCCTAAAGTAATTTTCCAGGTCTATGCCAACACGCTTATAAAAGTCCTTGCGGCTCCGGCTTATTTATTTTACCTTCTTTTCAGGTGGGTTGCAGTTGTTGTGCTTGCCATTTCTGATTTTTTACTGACAAAGGTATTGCGCACCAAAGGCGAAAAAGAGCAGTCATTTTTCAGTAAAAATGAGCTTGGGAATTATATCAGTGAACAGATAAGCGGCATGCCGGAGCAGGAAGAGGTAGACTCTGAAATCCAGATTTTCCAGAACGCGCTTGAGTTTTCGGATCTTAAGGCAAGGGATATAATGACACCCCGTACCGAAATTGCCGCGGTAGATATTAACGATACTGTTGCCGAGCTTAAAGAACTTTTTATTGATACCGGATATTCAAAAATTATAGTTTACCAGGAAACTATGGATAATATTGTGGGTTATGTGCACTCATTCGAGTTGTTCCGTAAGCCGGAGAATATAAAATCGGTTATGATTCCTATTGAATATGCGCCACAAACCATTTACATAAAAGAACTGCTTAATATACTTACGCGCAGGCGCAAAAGTATGGCGGTAGTGTTGGATGAATATGGCGGGACTTCGGGTATTGTAACGGTTGAGGATATTATTGAGGAGCTTTTTGGGGAAATAGAGGATGAACATGATGAAGATGAGGAGTTTGAGGAAAAAGACCTTGGCAATGGGGCGTTCCTCTTTTCGGCCAGGCTCGATGTAGAATACATTAATGAAGAGTACGGTATAAATATTCCGGAAGGTGACGGTTATACTACACTTGGCGGGTTTATAGTGTATCATCATAAAGATATTCCTTCCGCGGGAGAAAGACTTTCATTTGGAGGCTTTGATACAATTATTGAGCAGGCATCGGGCAAAAAGATTGAACTTGTAAAAATTATTCTGAGTAATCCGAAATAATTTTTGAATTTGTTAAGAAAATTAAGCTCACATCTTTTATTATTAAATAGATAATTGTATTTTCGCCCACTGAAATAAAAAATAACATACTATAAAATGGCGGTTTTACAGAAAATCAGGCAGCGTTCACTGCTCTTAATCCTTATCATCGGTTTGTCATTACTTGCATTTATCGTAGGCGACATCATCAATAGCGGTGGTTTCGGCGGTGTTTCGAGAAATGCGGGAAGTGTTAACGGTACTAACATACCGGCTCAGGACTTTATACAAAAAGTAACTGACTTTGAGAGGCAGCAGCAGGGAATAAGCCCAACACAGGCGGCAAACGCTATCTGGAATCAGGAGGTTGATAATATCCTTTTCGGTGAAAAGATAGAAGATGCAGGCATACGCGTTGGCAGGGATCATGTAATTAACATGTATGCCCAAAACCCGCAAATTGCAATGCAGTTCCAAAATGCAGCAGGCAAATTCGATAAAGCTAAGTTTAACGAATTTCTTGCCGGTATGAAAACTTCAAACCCTGAACAATACCAGGCTTTTGAAAGGAACGTGCCGCAGGTGGAAGATGCTGCTAAAAAACAGCTGTACCTTACCATGATTAAAGCAGGTATGTATGCAACCAATACTGAGGCTAAAACCAAATACAAAGAAGAGACTGATAAAGTAAGCTTTGATTATGTTTACCTGCCATATACCACTATCAATGATGATGAAGCTAAAGTTTCTGATGAGGAAATTATAGAATTCATGAAGAAAAGCCCTAAGAAATATAAGGCTGATCCTTCTCGTGATATTGAGTATGTTCTTTTTGAAAATAAACCTTCAAAAGAAGATGAGGCTGAAATGAAAAGCCGTATTGATGCACTTCTAGCTCCAAGGGTTGTGTATAATGAAACAACTAAAGCTAATGATACTCTTGCAGGTTTCAGGGAAACTGCTGATGTAAAAGGTTTTGTAGAGTCTAACTCTGATATACCATACGATACTACATATGTAGCTAAAAAAGACCTTCCTGTAGAATTTGCCGAGCAGCTTTATAATCTAGCTCCGGGTCAGGTTTTCGGTCCGTATGTTGATAACGGGTATTACAAGCTTACAAGAATGGTAAACCGTAAAGGTAATGCTACTGTTAATGCAGCCCACATACTTATTGCTTATGCAGGCGGTGCAGCGCCAAATCCTGCAATAACAAGAACTAAGGAAGAAGCTAAAGCTAAGGCTGATGACTTATTGAAACAGGTAAATGCTAATCCTGACAGTTTTGGACAGCTTGCTGCTGCAAATTCTGATGATCCGGGTTCAGCACAAAATGGTGGTAAGTACGATAACATCATGCCAAACCAAATGGTAAAACCGTTTAATGATTTTGTATTTAACAGCCCGGTTGGCAAAACAGGTGTTGTTGAAACAGAATTTGGTTACCACGTTATTAAAGTTACAGGTAAGAACGAAGCAGTACAGCTTGCAACCGTAGCTCAAAAAATACAGCCTTCTGAAGCTACCAGTGATGCAATATTTACTAAAGCTACTAAAATGGAAATGGAAGCAAAAGATAAGCCTTTTGCTGACCTTGCCAAGCAAAACGGACTTACAGTAGCGCCTGCGGCTAAAGTTATGGCTAATGATGAGATGATTCAGGGTGTAGGTAACCAGAGGGCTATTGTTAAGTGGGCTTTCAATAAAGATACAAAAGCCGGCGATGTTAAGAAATTTGATATCCCTCAGGGCCACGTTATTGTTAGGCTTAAAAACATTAATGATAACGGCCTGATATCTCTTGAAGAAGCTAAGCAAACAGTATTACCTATACTTCGTAACAAGAAAAAAGCTGAGAAGCTTAAAGCTAAAATGACAGGTACTACACTTGAAGCTGTTGCTCAAAAAACAGGTGCAAGCGTTGCTAACATGGTAGATGTAACTTTTGCTGCTCCTAACATGCCGGGCGTGGGGGCTGAAGCTAAAGTAGTAGGTAAGGCGTTTGGCCTTGCTGCTGGTAAAACTTCAGGGCTTATAGAAGGTGAAACAGGTGTTTTCATGATAAGGACTAAGAGTATTGTTAACGCACCTGAGCTTCCTAACTACACTTCTTACTCTACAAGGCTTAAGCAGGAGAGCAGAGGCGGAGCGCCATCAAGGATTACAATGGCACTAAGGAACAAAGCTGAAATTGAAGATAACAGGGCTGAATTTAACTAAGAAGCTCCTTTTACAAATAATAAAAAATCCCGATGAAATCGGGATTTTTTATTATAGTATCATTTGATTGTAAGGAATAATAATTTCATACCCTTTTGCTTTGAAATATTCTGAAGGATTACTTCGTGATGCTGCAAGTATAAAATCGCCACCCCAGGCGCCAAGACTTTTTAAAGTGCCGTTAAAGTCTGTAAAATGCTCTTCTTTAATAGTTGGCAGTTGTAATGTTTTACTCATCAAAGCCGAATGCTGATCAAGTAAGCTGCAAAAATCGTCAAAGCTGTTTGTTGCTTGTGCTTTTACAATTATATCATTTACCTTTTCTACAAGTTTTGGCAATCCGTCAGCTTTTTTACGGTAATCCAGTACGGCTTTTTTTGTATTTTGTTTTTTGTTGAGGTATATAAAATAAAGGTTCTCAATAAAGGGCGGATTAAAAACAACAGGTTTTGTTTTTGGCTTTCCGTTGCTTATCGAGTAAATAATTGGTGTATCATGCTGTGCGCATGCTATATCATATCCGCTGCCGCCAAAACTGTTTGCCAGTAACTCAAATGCATCCACCTGAAACCATTGAGCAATGTTATTAACAAGGGTTGATGAACTGCCCAGCCCCCAATTACGTGGAAATGTAAGCCTGGTTTCAACTTTAAAGCCTTTGCTTCTGTTTAAAGTTTTTGGGTTAAGTTTGTGTGCTGCGTGTAATATATCAATAAGGGTGTCGGTTATTTTGTTGCCGGTTGCCTTATTGTTTATAATATCGGTTAATTTGATTGTTTTATTAAACCACAGGCTCCCGTCGGCATCATAGCTTTCCCAGTCAATAATATTATTTTCCCTTTCTTGAATGTCAATATATTGGCCGTAAATAGTAGGCAATGCAAATGCATCGCTGCCGTCAAGTACTGTATACTCGCCAATTAATAAGAGTTTTCCGTTGCTGTAAAATCTTTGTTTCAAGCGTTTACTTTTCTTAATCCTTCTACAAAATGATGTACTGCTGAATGCGAAACCGGGTTGTTTTCAAAATGCTTTACAGTTTTGCTTTTCTCATTATCAGTAGCGCCAAGCTGGTTCAGTATGTTCATCAGGTGCATTTTCATGTGCCCTTGCTGTATGCCTGTTGTGGTAAGGGAACGCAGCGCAGCAAAATTTTGTGCCAACCCTGCCACGGCCACTACCTGCATCAATTCTTTCGCCGATGGGTTACCCAGCATTTC
>JBQGDS010000113.1:0-14535 GCA_052039185.1 Flavobacterium sp. | reverse complement strand
AGGCGCTTATTAAAGCCGGGCTCGCATGGCATTACAAAGACTATTCTAACAGTGATGAACTGGCTGAAATGGAACAGCAGGCAAGACTTGAAAAAGCGGGCCTTTGGGCTGATAAACGTCCTGTAGCCCCATGGGACTGGCGAAAGAATAAGCGCAAAAAGAAAAAACAGGAATAATAAAAAGACGTACCGGCCGGTACGTCTTTTTCGCTTTATACTACAATTATATGATTAGGGTAAATTAATCATCAATCCTTAAAAATTTTCCGGCTGTGTCAAACTCCAGTTCCAGACCGTTGGTCATTTCTACCTCATAGCCCCAGCGTTTCTTTTCAATCTGCACTACATGCTGTCCTTTAAAATTTGTATTTATGTAGGTATTTACAGCAGCAGGAATTACCGATGCCGGCAGGTTATTATTGTTGCCATCAATTTCTTCCCACTGGCCTTTATCATTAAATTCTATCTCAATGCCGTTAGCAAGGTACGCCTTATAATCAGTGTCAAAAATTTCTTTGTCAACCTGTGCAGTAGCTATTGCTACTCCCTTAAAGTTGTTTTTTATGAATGTTTGTGCAGCGGCAGGCAGCTGTGTAGGCGGTATTACGCTTTTTTGAGCATATAAAGGTGTTGCAAGTAAGGTAAATGCTATGACAGCAGCAGTTAAAATGTTTTTCATTTTCATGATGTCGTGTTTTTAAGTTTACAATGCAAATCTCAGGCACGAATCTGGAAACAATTGGGAAAAAATGGAACTAAGGGAAAATTATGAAAAAATTATGCTTTCCGTCGAAGCTGTAATCTATGGTTAGCTTGTAAGTTTCAGCAACAGATTGTACTATAGCCAGGCCAAGCCCTGTAGAGTTCTCATTTTTAAGGTCGCGGTAAAACCTTTTAAAAACAGCATCTTTATCTAACGCACCGTTAATGGCTGTGTTGGATACATTTATTTTTTTTTCTGAAAGATTTATTTGTACACTGCCTTCTTTAGGAGTATGTATTATGGCATTTTTTATCAGGTTGCTCATCAGTATTGTTGCCAGCCCTTTATTCATTTTGAATATCAGTTCGTGTTCAGCAGTAACCTTTAGCTCAATCTCTTTAAATTCTGCCAGGTCGGCAAAATCTTCTGCCAGTGTTTCGGTTATGGAAACAAAGTTTACTTCTTCCTCTTCAGCAAACTGCCTGTTCTCAATTTTAGATAATAATAGTAAGGATTTGTTTAGCCGTACCAATCGGTTAAGTGTATCATTTATACGGCTTATTTCCATCATCTGGCTTTCGTCAAGATTATTCTTCTCAATAAAAAGTTCCAGCTTATTAAGGCTTATAGCCAGTGGGGTTTGTAGCTCGTGCGATGCGTTTTCGATAAACTGCTTCTGGCTGCTGAATACCGCTTCGTTACGTTGCAGCAGTGTTTCAAGTTCATTGCCCAGTGTTTTAAATTCCTGTACAGGTGATTCAGGCGCTTTAAATGCCTTACCTGTACCCAGCCTGTAATTTTTCAGCCTGTCCATCATGAGGTAAAAAGATTTCCATACCCGGCGGAGTATTAAATAATTTAATGATGCAATGCTCACTACAAGCATAATATATAAAGCTATCAGCGCAGTCATCAGGTCTTCCATAAGCTCATCTTCCTCTACCATAGAGGCGCGTATGGTAAGCTGGTGCGGGTTACCGTTTGCGTCGTCAAATACCGTTTGCAAGAGGCGTACCGGTTCATCATCTTCATCATACTCCATATATTCAAAAGTGTTGATGAAATGATTTTTGTAATCATAGCTGCCATTTTTCGGCAAAGGTTTTATAGTAAACTGATGGATGCCGTATTCGGGGGTATTAAGCAGTTTTTCGTCTTCTTTGGCTTCCCTTATAATCAGCAGTTTCGAATTTTTTAGGCCATCGTCAATATTGTCATATACCTCTTCAATTATTACCATATAAAATAATGCTGCCCATAGTGCTATAACCAGCAACAGGGCAACAATAAGATATTTAAGGGTGTAATTGCGAAGTTTCATGAGTTGGCTGTCATTTTATAGCCCATGCCGTAAACTGCCTGTATATCTGCTTCAGCTGTAGCTTCTTTAAGTTTTTTCCGCAGGTTCTTTATTTGGGAATATACAAAGTCAAGACTGTCAGCCTGGTCAATATTATCGCCCCAAACGGATTCTGCCAGTGCGGTTTTGCTTATCAGCCTTTCAGGATTTATCATGAAATAATACAGGAGGTCGTATTCTTTTCGGTTTAGTGTAAGCTGCGCATCATTAACCCAAACTGTGCGTTGTTCCGGTTGCAGCTTTATGTTACTGAATGTTATAAAGGTGTCGCCATTATGGCTTTTTCTTCGTACGGCAGATTTTATACGTGCATGCAGTTCTGCCAGGTGAAACGGTTTTGCAAGGTAATCATCCGCCCCAAGGTCAAGTCCGGTAACTTTATCGTCTACCGAATCTTTAGCCGAAATAATGATTACCGCTTCCTTTTTTTGCAGGGCTTTAAGTTCTTTTACAAGATTAAGGCCGCTGCCGTTAGGCAGCATAATATCAATCAGCACACAATCATAATCATACGTGCCGATTTTTTCAAGGCCAACAATAAAATTATCAGCGGTTTCTACAATATATTTTTCTTTTTCAAGCGATTCCTTAATCACTTCCCTAAGGCCTTTTTCGTCTTCTACAACAAGTATTTTCATGTATTTACGGCATTTGGTATATCAAATATACACATTAACGCAGCAAGAAAATATACAATACTGTAATGAATTGGGAATTAATCCAGTTTTACAAAAACCCCCATTGCATTAAATTTTAGTGCGATACCATTATTAAGTGTTACCTTGTATTCTGATGGGCTTCTTTCAATTTTTACAACCTTTTCTTTGGGATGATGAATTTTTATATAATCCATCGTCTGCTTCTGTATATAAGTGGTGGGTATTGGTTTTCCTTTACCGTCTACTTCTTTCCAGCGGCCGCCTTCTTCAAATTCAATTTCGGTATCATCATTCAGGAAAACATCATAGGTAATTACCCTCTCATCAACATCTTTAATTGCATGATGAAATTCACTTTTAAAATGTTCTTTTAAAAATGCCTTGGCTTCAGCAGGCAGCTGCGAATGCTGTATGGGCGCTTCCTGGCTGAAAGCTGTAAAACAAGTAAAGAGTAACGCATAAAAAGAAAATAGTAGTGTTTTCATGGCTTTAAAGTTTAGGTTGTTCTTTAAAGTTACAAAAACATGCAGGCAGGTGGCTGTGTTTTGTGATTTATTTAGATTTCTTTACCCTTTTTAAAACTAACAAATTCAGGGGATTAATACCAAGCCCTGAGACATTACTGCGTGTAAATCGTGATGCTTTGTCGTAAAAGAGGGGAATTACAGGTGCTTCCTCCATTACTATCCCATCCATTTTTTTGTACAGGGCTTCAAGCCTGGCCACATCGGTTTCAAGGAATGCCTGTTCATACAACCTGTCAAACTCAGTATTTTTAAAATGAGTGTAATTAGGGCCATTGGGGCTTAAGTTCTTGCTGTAAAAAAGAGAGAGGTAATTTTCTGCGTCAGGGTAATCGGCAATCCAGCTGGCTTTAAAAAATGATACTTTTCCTGTTGATATACTTTGTGTAAGGGTAGATGGCGGATTTACATCTACTTCCACATTAAGCCCTATTTTTTGCCATTCGCGTTGCAGGTACTCAGCAATATCAAGATAGGAAGCGCTGGTACTCATCTGAATTTTAGGCTGGGTATCGCCGGTTTGTTTTTTATAATCGGCTACCAGTTGTTTTGCCTTGGCAATGTCAAAAATATAACCATTTGCACCAAACCCTGCCAGTCCTGACGGAATCATTCCCTGTGTGGCAGGCGTCCCCATACCGTTACGCAGGAAAAGGATCATCTTGGCACGGTCAAAACCATAATTAAGTGCCTGGCGTATGCGTTTGTCCTGAACGGCCTTATCAGTGCCATCCAGCCTGAACCCCATATATTCGGTATTAAGGTAAGGGCCGGTAATCATTTTTACGGTCTTGCTATATTTTGGTGATAGCTCGCCTTTGGGAGTAAGTATCTCATCTTTGTAGGAAGGGTCAAGTCCCGAAACAAAATCAAGCTTTCCCTGTACAAATTGCAGGAAGCCGCTTTGCTTATCGGGTAAAAATGTAATAGCCACCGCTTCCATATAAGGCAGCTGTACACCTTTTTCATCACGCTCAAAATACAGTGGATTTTTACGCAATACCAGCTTTACGTTTTCCTCCCATATCTTAAACCGGAAAGGGCCGGTACCAATAGGATTTGAGCGGAAATCATATCCTGCTTTTTCAAATGCTTCGTGCGGCACCACTGACGCATATTTCATGGTAAGTAACCCCAAAAAGGCAGGAAAGGTTTTGCTTAGCTGTATTTCAAAAATTGTATCATTTACAGCTTTAAAGGTATCAACGTTCTGTAATATCCAGCGGCCGGGTGAGGCTACCTTTTCATCAAGCAGGCGGTTAAAGCTGTATTCAAAATCGGCTGCTTTAACTACACGCGTGCTGTCAGCGCCAAAAAGGCCACTTTTATGAAAACGTACATCTTTTCGTAAATAGAAAGTATAGGTTTTACCGTCAGGCGAAACAGTCCATCTTTTAGCGATGTCTGGCTGTATGGCAAGGCTGTTATCAAGTTGTACCAGGCCGTTAAACAGCTGGTTACAAACCCATATTGACGGACGTATCTTGGCAAATGCAGGATCCAGAGAGTTTACTGCGGCGTTCTCATTATACCTGAAAACAAGGTGGTCACGGTTTTCATCTTTGGTTTTTGAGCAGGAGAGGAATAAGAATGTTAAGCAACAAATTGATATATAGTATATTATTGATTTCATCAAATCGATTTTTGTGTGTAAATTTGCATCCTCTTTTTGCAGAGGTAAATATAATTAAAAGTTCCGGCTAAGAAGGAAGCTATATAATGGAAAACAGGAAAAAAGTCGCTTTTTACACTTTAGGATGCAAGCTGAATTTCAGTGAAACGTCTACAATTGCCCGCAGTTTTCAGGACGAAGGTTTTGACCGTGTTGATTTTGAAGATGTGGCCGATATTTATGTTATAAACACGTGTTCGGTTACTGATAATGCCGATAAGCAGTTTAAGCAGGTAGTGAAGAAGGCGCTTAAAATGAATGAGAAAGCTTTTGTGGCGGCCGTAGGCTGCTATGCACAGCTAAAGCCGGAAGAACTTGCCGCTGTTGACGGGGTTGACCTTGTGCTGGGCGCAACTGAGAAATTTAAGATTACCGATTATATAAACGATCTGAGCAAAAACGATAGGGGCGGCGAAGTACATTCATGCGAAATATCGGAAGCTGATTTTTATGTTGGCAGCTATTCCATAGGCGACCGTACCCGTGCATTCCTTAAAGTACAGGATGGCTGTGATTATAAATGTACCTATTGTACTATTCCATTGGCACGTGGTATTTCGCGTAGCGATACTTTAGAAAATGTACTGAAGAATGCAAAAGAGATTTCACAGCAAAACATCAGGGAAATTGTTCTGACAGGCGTAAATATTGGCGATTACGGTAAAGGCGAGTTTGGGAACAAAAAGCATGAGCATACCTTTTATGAGCTGGTACAGGCTCTTGATGAAGTTGAGGGTATTGAACGCTTACGCATATCATCTATTGAACCAAACCTGCTGAAGAACGAAACAATAGAGTTCGTATCACGAAGCCGAACATTTGTGCCGCATTTCCATATTCCGCTGCAATCAGGCAGTAATGACATATTAAAGCTGATGCGCCGCAGGTACATGCGTGAGGTATATACCGAACGTGTAGCTAAAATACGTGAAGTAATGCCGCATGCCTGTATAGGTGTTGATGTTATTGTGGGCTTCCCGGGAGAAACTGATGAGCATTTCCTGGAAACGTATAATTTCCTGAATGAGCTTGAAATTTCTTACCTGCATGTGTTTACCTATAGCGAAAGGGATAATACCCCAGCAGCTAGCATGCCGGGTGAAGTGTCTTCGGCAGTACGTTCTAAGCGTAGCAAAATGCTTAGGGGATTATCGGTTAAAAAACGCAGGGCATTTTATGAAAGCCAGATAGGTACTACGCGCACTGTGCTTTTTGAAGGCGAAAACAAAGAAGGTTATATTCATGGCTTTACCGAGAATTATGTAAAAGTAAAAACACCATGGAACCCTGAACTGGTAAATACCCTCCATGAAATAAAGCTTACCAAAATTGATGAAGACGGGCTTGTGAGAATGGAGTTTGTGAATCCGGAATCAAAAGGAATTACAACAAGTGCATTTTCAGATATATCTGCATAATTTAAAAGCCCCGCTTGGCGGGGCTTTCTTTTTATTCTATAATTAGTTTTTGTGATGTGGTTTTTCCTCCTGATACTGTTGTATTAACTATGTAAATTCCTGCAGGCAGCATGCTTACATTAAATGTATAACTGCTTTCATACATTTCCGGTGTTTTCTCTAAAACTGTCGTGCCGTCTATAGCTGTTACAGTTACTTTCTGTATAGATAGCTTATCTATAGTTAATGATACGTTATCACGTGCAGGGTTTGGATATAGTTTCACCACAGGTGTTTCATCAAGGTTAATTATATAACACTCATTTGTTTTTTCATAACCTGTGCCTTTTCGCTCGGCCTGTTTTTGTGTCGCGGGACATTCTTCTATTGTTGCCAGAAATATGCTGCCGGGTTTTATGAGGGTATTGGGCTGCAATAAAATAAAATCACCGGCTTTAAAGGTTATGTTCTGCCCTGTATTAACCTCATAATTTCCTGTTGCAGTGATGCTGGAATCATATTGGTATAGAAATGAAGTGTTAACTTCAGGTGTACTGAGTGTAATTGAATAAGGGCACAAAGCCTTTGGTCGTGCTGGCACACGTTGAGGCAGTCCTGTTTGAGACAGTCCGTAAACAAGCGGAACGGCATTCAGTTGCAGGCTGCTGTTTATAAAATCATCAGCATTTATTATTCGCGAAAGGAAAGGTGAGCCGTTTATACCATTATTAAAATGCCCTTGCGGAAAGTAAATGTCATTATATTTTGACCGTTGCAGTGTCCCTATGTGGGTGTTTGAGTACATAAACTTTACCTGGTAGGTTTGCAGGTTTATGGCACAAATAGTATTCATACTGCTTTGATTACCATATAGAACATTACTGTTTGCAGAAAATTCGGTACTGTAAATATTTGCGCCATCCAGCCCGAATTCCATAGATGTATCTGCAATTCCTGTACTATTGTCAAAATCGTAAACCCTTAGCTGAGATCCATACCCCAGCCTGGCTAATGCTACTTTGTTGCTGTCAGGCGAAACGCGTATGGTAGCAATACCGGCAAATGTATTAGTAAAGGTTAGCGGTGTAGTAACAGGTGTATTCACAAAGCCGGAAGTTGTAACGGGAAAGGCATAAAATGTATAAGCCGAAGCGTGCAACACCCAATATCCGTTACCTGCGCTGTTCTCGGTAACTGTTATGGCCTCAGAACGTATGTTTATAGGGCTGCCTGCATTTTGAAGGTTTAGGTTTTTTTGCCCTGAAATAATATCACCAAATCCTCCGTTCAGTGTCATGTCTATTACAGAGTATCTTGGCCCGTTCATATCTGATGTTGTAAATAGGTAATAAATATTAATATTACCAGGATGTGGTACGATAAGCGCTGATTGTGACGATGATATACTGCCTAAAAGTCCCGTTCCGTTTGGCATTGCAACATTATTAGCCCCCCATACCGTTATACCATCACTATAAAAAAGCAATTGTCCCGCAGGATTACTTACAGATGCAACACCTTCTATCTGGTTCATCTGGCAGCCTGATACTGCTGTAGGTGGATTGGTAGCAAAGTTTAAGGCTGCATATTCGCCAAAGTACCAATTGTCGTTTTCTCCCTGTGCAAAGGCACTGAGGCTGCCCAGGAAGCATAGAAATAAATATATGTTTCTCATAGGTTATTTCTTTTCAGCTAACAATTTTACCATAGCTTTCAGCTCTTCTATTTCTTTAGCCTGTTCTTTATTTATATTATTTTGTTCAATAATATAAAGTGTAAGCTCTTCTACTTTCTCAAGTAATTTGGCATCCATTTTTGCAACATCCAGCCCATTATCTGCCATTTCTTTTGCCGAAGGTACATTAGGTAAATGCTTATTTTGTTTTGTAAATGCCTCTACTTCTTCAATGGGCATTAAGGTATAATCGTTTTCAAAAACATAATCGGCCCAATCGGAAGTAGTTTTTATGGCAACTTTTACCTTTTCGGTAAGTATACCGTCTTCTACAAAAAGTTTATATCCGTCAGGCGTTTTAATATCGGTCGTGCCACTGCCTATACGTACTTTTCCGTTTTGGTTTATTCGCATAAGCTCATTGCTGCCATTGCCAAAAGTCACTGCAGCCTTAGTAGTGTTAGCCGTAGCTTTTGAATTGAATTCCATGAAGCCATAATTAACATTCCATGAAACAGATTGAAATTTTGTCGCAATCTCCATAGTGGAAATAGCGTTCAGGCTAATGTAAACTCCGTTATTATAATTACGTGTAGCATTCCGGCCTCCAAAAAAAGCTATTTTGGGAGTGGCACCCGCCGCAAGGCTCAAATGATTAGTTACATCAAGCAAAACAGAAGGAGTTGTTGTTCCAATGCCAACATCGCCTGAAGGCAGAGGGAAAACATTGTTTTGGGAAAAAGATAATGTAGTAGTTAAAACTACCGCAAGCGTAAGGAAATGTTTTTTCATAATTAATAGATTTATTGGTTTGTGTTATAAATCTACCAAAAAACATAGTTCAAAAAGTGAGGATGATTTTGGTTAAATATTTGAAAGTTAGATTATTTAATTAATAAAATACTTTCCAAAATAGCGATTGGCTATTTTGTAAGGGATTTTTGTAGTTATAATTTGGCTATCACTATAAAGAGCAATTTTGTGAAATTATAATGATAATGTAACTACTTTGCCTTCAATCTCCAACCCTCTGAAACCAAACTCATTCATTATCCATTCAAAAGCTTTGGTGTGGTAAAGGAACACATGTGTTACATCGGTTTTATAAAACCATGTGCCGAAATCTCGGTTTGGGTCAAACCGGTCGGTCATTACATACAATTTACCGCCTGGCTTCAATAGGTTTTTTAATTGCTGAAACTCTTTGTAAGGCTCTTTAAAATGTTCAGCTGTTTCGCTACAGGCTATATAGTCATACTTTTTTTCAAGCAACTCAGGATAGTTGTGAAAAAACAGGTCATACTGTACAATATCATATCCTGCATCGTTCAATAATTTCATTATAGGCGAGCCTGTGCCCGAGCCAAAGTCCAGGCCTGAATGTTCCGGCTTAAAATCGTTCAGGATGGGTGCAACAACCGGTTGTACAAAATTTTGGTAGCGCACATCATCCGGATCATTGTTGTGGTTCAGATAATGCTTCTTTTCTGCTTCTTCAGATAAATAATTATCCGAATGCAGAAATACAGATTCACAATTACTGCATTGCAGGAACTGCCTGTTAATGTGCAGGTAATAGTTTGTGCTTTCTCCGTTGCACAGGGGGCACGGCTGCATCATATCCTTATGCCGGGAGGCAAAAGCTCTTTGTATTTAGGGTTCTTCCTGAAAAAAGCGGCTACTTTCGGGTGTGTAGGTACAACCTTTTGGCGCTTTTCTTCGGCGTTGTCTAGTATTTGTTTTAAAAATTCGGTAACGGTTTCTTCTTCAACACCCTCAGGGGTATTTACGCGGGTTAAAAAAAGCTTGCGTTCCTGTATAGAGTATTCCACCGAAAGCATCTTGCCGTCTACGGTAGCTTCAAACTGTCTTGAGAATTCGTTGTCTTTAATTTCCATAGCTAATCATTAAACTTCATTGGTACTTCTATTGTCAGTATCTTACTTGGCTTATTTGTCCTTATTTCGAAATAATCAAACTCTACTATCCCAAAAGCATCACGCTCATTTATTGTTTGGCCGTTTATTTCCAACTCTCCTTCAATAAGGAAAAGGTATACACCGTTATCAGGAATTTTTACATCATAGGTAATAACCTGCCCGGCATCAAACACGCCAAGGTGCAGGAATGCCTGCTGATGTATCCATAGTGCATTGCCATCATTATTATCTTCGGGAGAAACTACAGTAACAAAGGTGTTGCGGTTGGCTTCCAGGTCAAAGCCTTTTTGGTCATACCTTGGGGTTACGTCATTCTTTTCAGGAAAAATCCACAACTGAAGTGTTTTGGCCTGTTCGGTCTGGCTGGCATTCATTTCACTATGCTGTATGCCGGTTCCGGCACTCATTACCTGCACTTCGCCAAAACGTACAGTAGCCTGGTTACCCATACTGTCGCGATGTGTAAGTCCGCCTTCAAGGGGAATGGTTATAATTTCCATATTATCATGCGGGTGCGTGCCAAAACCCATACCTGCCCCAATGGTATCATCATTCAGTACACGAAGCATACCGAACTGAACCATATCAGGATTATAATAATTGGCAAACGAGAACGAAAAATTAGCCTGTAGCCAGCCATGATTGGCCGTGCCCCTTTCATTTTTTGGAAATAACCTTGAACGCATATTTTGTAATAAATTAAAATTAAAGGAAAGTCCTTTTGAGATAAAAGCTTTAATTTTATACAAATTTCGTAATAAAAATTGATTCTCCGTTAATAGGAGCGTTAAAACACAGTTGATGGAAAAAATACCGGTATATTTTGTTCCCGGCCTGGCGGCAAGCCCGCGGATTTTTGAGTATATAAAGCTGCCTGAAGACCATTTTGAGGTTACAGTGCTGGACTGGATGCTGCCACTGGATAAAGAAACACTAGAGCAGTATGTGCAACGCATGGCCGAAAGGATAAAACATGATAATCCGGTATTGATAGGTGTTTCTTTCGGGGGGGTTATTGTACAGGAAATGGCAAGGATTGTAAACGCCAGGAAGGTAATCATTATATCGAGCGTAAAATCAAACCTTGAGTTTCCACGAAGGATGAAAGTGGCGAAGTTTTTGAGAGCATACAAAATATTTCCGACCCGCCTTATGCAAAATGTAGATAGGGTACGGAAGCTTTTTACGGGTAATACTTTTATAACCAGGAGGCTGGATTTGTACGATAAATATTTATCAATGCGGGATAAGAAATACCTGGATTGGGCGTTTGAAAAAGTAATAACATGGAGCAGGACAGAGCCTGACCCGAAAGTGATTCATATACACGGAGATGCCGATGAGGTCTTTCCGTCTAAGTACATTAGGACCAAATATATTCCTGTACACGGCGGAACGCATATTATGATTATTAATAAATACAACTGGTTAAACAAGCACCTGCCCGAAATTATTTTGGGCAATGAGTAACAGATAAAAAGATAAGACTATGGAACGATTGAAAAAAGCAGGCATAATAGCATCGGTAATATTGGTTAGCGGTGTACTGATACATGCCGTTTCTACCAACCAGGCTGAAACGGCGCACATAAATAAAGAACAATATTATCCTGTAGAAATTGATTTTGCAGGTGAAAAAACACCGCTTAACATTTCGGATGTTAAAGAACGTTTTGACAGGGAGCTGTTAGTAAATGCCAATCTGCATGCTAGTACACAGCTTATTATTAAAAGGGCTAACAGGGCATTTCCTGTAATGGAGCCGATACTTAAAAAATACGGCATACCCGATGATTTTAAATACCTGGCTGTTATTGAGAGCGGACTTGTAAATGTGGTTTCGCCTGCGGGTGCAAGAGGCGTGTGGCAGTTTATGCCCGAAACCGGTAAGCAGTACGGACTCGAAATTACTGACCTTGTGGATGAACGCTATCATCTTGAAAAATCAACAGAGGCGGCGTGTAAATACCTACTGAATGCCAAACAGAAATTTGGCTCATGGACGCTTGCTGCGGCTGCTTACAACGGCGGTGTAGCCGGTGTTGACAGGCAAATTGTATTTCAGGGCGTAAATAATTATTATGATTTACTGCTTACTGATGAAACGGCACGATACGTATTCCGTATACTGGCGCTTAAAGAAATAATGAAAAACCCGGTTAAGTATGACTTTAACCTGCAGCCAGCCGATTTATATCCTGTAATTCCTGCTAAAAAAGTTGAGGTAAATTCTTCTGTACCAGATTTGGCTGTTTTTGCAAAGCAACAAGGTATTAACTACAAAATATTAAAGATACACAACCCATGGCTGCGCGACAGGAAACTGGATGTAGCTGCCGGCAAAATTTATACAATGGAAATACCGACTGAAGGCTATTAAGGTTTACAGTTACAGCTCGCAGTTTTCAGTATGCTGAACTGTAAACTGCGACTGTCAACGGTCTTCATTTAGTTGCCAGTCTGTCTTTTTGCAGCTCTTTATTTAAGATGATAGTTCCAAGTCCGTCAAGATACGAGTTATAGTTTATGGCATAGGCTTCGTTATAGGGCGTTTTCTTAGGGCATTTTTTCATGCCGCAACGTCTTATGTCAGCCACACGCATTTCTTCGTCAAGAAAGAAAGTAGTGGGAAAGCCAAGCTTATGTTTTAATGCAGCAACTATCGGTGCATCATTCCTGTACGACTCATGTGCATAGCATACCGTTATATGCCGGTTAAACTTGCGTGCTACTTTTTTCATATTGTGTTTTTTATCATAAAACAGCACCACAAACTTTACGTCTTTGCCATACTTCTGAGCCAGCTTGTTCAGCGCAGGTATCTCGCCCGAGCTGGTAACGCACCATGCTGCAAATGTTATAAGTATAACAGGTTTCTTTATTTTACTGAGTTGTAATTTACCTCCGGCTGCCTTTTTAAAATTGAAATCATCAAACTGTGTGCCTGCCAAACGGAATTTTACAAGTGAATCAAAAAGGAATTTGCCTCTTTCATCATTACCATGCCTGTATGCTTTAGCGCTTTCTTTTTTATATTTTTTGAAACCAATCTTGATCGCTTCAGAAAAATAAATGCTGTCGCTCTGGCCGTAAAGTGAGAGCGGAAGGAATGTGAGTAGTATAATTAGTAAAATTTTACTCATGGTATTTACTAATTTTATACCCTAATTTACAAATAATTTGTTAATTAATAAATTTTTATTTATTAAAGTTATCTGAATAGTAGAGAAGTACTAACACATTTGCTATTCCTGTGTAGTGGTAATATCTATAAGATATGGTTTAAGTAATACGCCGTTTACATTCCTGAACCCGTTAGAAATTGTCATTTGGTAATGTTTGCTGGGTAATAGGCCAACTTCAAAAGTAATCGAGCGCCCGTCTTCGCTAAAGCCTATAACCTTTTTTATAGCCATCAGGCAGTCTTCGCCTAATGGGCCGTAATCAAAATTGCGGTAATAGGTATCCATCGGTTCAGAGAAAGTTGCCGTGACTGTTTTTAGTCCGGGTTTTACGTTTTTACTTTCATTTTCTATTCCGCTTATGCTAATAACCGTAGGGCGTGAAGCTTCGTACCTGCTGTAAAGTTCCTGCAATGGCGCCGAAAAGAATTTTGTACCGTCAACAAAAGTTTCAATCTCGCTTTCGTTACTGTAGTCCAGTTCAATCAATTTTTTTATCGCGGCTTTTTTATCGGGTGCTTCATTATAATATTTTTCGCAAAGGGCATAACCTATGTAGTAGCCCAGGTCGCGCATGTTGAACTCGTTAGGCATATCGCTCCATAACCATTTTCCCTGTGCACGGAAGTTAAAAACCTCCTGTTCAAACTTTTTCCTTACATCTGGATTTTTCTTGCCGAAATGTACAGCAGGGGTAGGTGACGGCAAATCCATAGCTTTAGTCGATACAAATTCGGCCACGCCCTCATAAATAACCTGTGACAAAAGATTATGTACTAACGGATTTTGCTGGGTATGTACATACTCATGAATGTTAAGCACTACGACATCCTTTATTGGGTTCTGGTCAAAGTAAGCGCGGCGGCCGGGAGCAATTTCAGTTGGGAACTCACTGCTTACGGTCTTTTTATCGGTCAGCGCAATTTCGCTTCCTATAAGCACCATGCCGTTGTAAGCCGTCCCGCCTGTGCGCATAGCGCCTATTGTAAAATATACCGGTGCCGGTTTTAAGTCAGGATATAGTACCTTAAGCTTTGCTATTCCTTTTTCTATTTCCTTACCGAATTGTTTTGCCTTCAATGTGTTCTTGCGTACCGATTGCCAGAATTTCGGATAGCTGTTTATAGCATCAATATACTGTTGTGGTGTATAGCCACGCGCCTGCACAATGGCTTCGAGTCCGGGTGTACCTTTATCCAGGAAAAGTGTTTTCAGGTATTCATGCTGTCGGATGCTGTCTTTTGTAGCGGTAATTTTATCATACGCCTTCCAGAAATTATCAATGTCGGTTGTTACAACAGTAGTGTGCTGTTGGCCGTATGAAATAATAGAAATAGTTACTAAATAAAAAGCCAGAAGATTTTTCATGTTTATTATCCAAATGCAATTGTAATTATTTAACATGCAATGTATGATATCATCAA
>JBQGDS010000112.1:0-4809 GCA_052039185.1 Flavobacterium sp. | reverse complement strand
GTGGTAATAGTACTCATACGTGATAAAAAACACTTAATCGAACCGAAGCGCCTTTACCGGAGAAATACGGGTTATAATATAGGAAGGAATTAATAAAAGAGTAAGGCAAACTACTATTGTACCTATATTAATAAGTAAAATTGCCGGGATATGAATTGTTACGGGAGCTACATTTACATAATAGCTTTCGGGGTTTAGCTTTACTATCCCGAAATATTTCTGAACTAATAACAATACAAGACTAATACCATTACCCCATAATAGGCCTTTTATAATTAAATAGCCTGCATTATATAAAAATATTTTCCTCACGCTCCAGTTTGGGGCGCCCAATGCTTTCAGCATTCCTATCATTTGAGTACGCTCTAATATAAGCACCAGCAGTGCCACTACCATATTAATAGTTGCAACAACTATCATTATTATTATAATGACCATAATGTTTACATCGAAAAGCTTTAACCATTCGAATATGTTCATGTACTTTTCCTCAATTGTCTGCGCATAGAGCACAGGTGGTATCTCCTTATTTATTTCTTTACCTTTTTCAGTAAGCTGGGTAAAATCATCCAGGAAAACTTCGAAGGAACCGACTTCGCCATTACGCCACTTATTAATGCGTTGTATATGGCGGATATCTCCTATTAAATAGGTGGCATCGAATTCCTGGAAACCAGAATTAAAAATTCCTGCGAGCTTAACCCGTCTCAGGTTCGGCAAGCCGTTACCGCCTTCTTTCATAAAGTAAGTATTAAATTCATCTCCTACTTTAAGCTTCAGCCTGTCGGCCAGGAACTGAGACAACACAACTTCGTTACTTAATCCCTTTTTAAAATCGGGTATTGTACCCGACACAATATACTCAGCCAGGTTATCCCATTTATACTCTTTTCCTACCCCTTTAAATATGACCCCCTCGACCGATTCTTCGGTACGGATAACACCAGCCTTTGACGCTACCGCCTGAATATGGTTTATGCCTGTAACCTTTGTAAACCTTGGATAAAAATCCTGCTTTATAGAAATCGGCTGAACACTTACCTCCGACTGGTTATCATCATATGACGAAATAATAACGTGACCGTTGAATGCGGATACCTTTTCACGTATTTTATCCTGAAGCCCCACTCCTGTAGCTACAGCCATTACCATCATTATAACACCTATGGCTATTGCTGTAACTGCTATTTTTATAATTGGCGCGGATATACTACTTTTATGGTTTTTGGCAGTAATAAGCCTTTTGGCTATAAAATATTCTAAATTCAAAGTGATATGGTATCTTTTTCTTTTTTCAAAAATACTGTTTTATTTTCATTGATAGCATTGGGAGCATGTGGAAATATGGCAAAAAGCCAGTCAGAAACCACAAGTAAGCAACCTGAGATTAGCCACAAGCCACAAGATGCAACAGAACGAATTAAAACCGGAGCTGATAATTATAGTATATACCTTCAATTACTGAAAAGCAAAAAAGTTGGAGTGGTAACAAACCAGACCGGTATTGTGAAGTATGACTCTATATACATGCTACCTGATAAAGAAGGCAGGACTCATCAGGAGGCATACAAGCGAAAAACATTGCTTTTACCTGATTTTTTATTACAAATGAAAATTGATGTAAAAAAAATATACGCGCCTGAGCATGGATTTAGGGGTACAGCTGATGCAGGGGAACTTATAAAGGATGGTAAAGACATTAAAACCGGATTACCTATAATATCTTTATATGGCAATAATAAAAAACCAAAACCGGAACAGCTGGCAGGCATTGATGTATTGGTTTTCGACCTGCAGGATGTAGGAGCCCGTTTTTACACCTATATATCATCATTACATTATATAATGGAAGCATGTGCCGAAAATAATATTCCACTTATAATTTTAGACAGGCCTAACCCTAATGGAAGCATTGTTGATGGACCAACCCTGGAGAAAGAAAATAGCAGTTTTGTGGGGATGCATGAAATTCCGGTTTTGCATGGAATGACAATTGGCGAATATGGCAAAATGATTAATGGCGAGAAATGGCTGAAAAATGGTGTACAATGTGAGCTTACTGTTATACCCTGCACAAACTATAAACGCGATATGCCTTACAGCCTGCCTGTAAAACCATCGCCCAACTTACCCAACGACCAGGCTATAAACCTATATGCCAGCCTTTGCTTTTTTGAAGGCACGAATGTGAGCCTGGGGCGTGGCACTGACAAGCAATTCCAGATATATGGTTCGCCTGAGCTGCCTAATAAAGGGTTTAGCTTTATTCCCACGCCTAACGAAGGTGCAAAAGAACCACCACTAAAAGGCAAAGTGTGCTATGGCGAAGACCTGAGTAAAGCGGAGAAAGTAAAGAGGCTGGAATTAAAATGGCTTATGAAAGCTTATAATGAAACCGCTGATAAATCAAAATTCTTTATACCCTTTTTTACTAAGCTTGCCGGAACAAAAAAACTACAGGAACAAATAGTGGCCGGAAAAAGCGAAACGGAGATACGAAAAAGCTGGGAAGCCGGACTTGAAGCATTTAGGCAGGTAAGAAAGAAGTACCTTATATATGCTGACTAGGTTTTTCTTAATGTTTTGACAAAGTGTTTCGGTGTACGGCAAGGGTTTTGTAATTTTCAGTCAGTATTAATCAAAAACGCACCACCATGAACAACTTAATGGAAAAACTGGATAATATAATACAGTATGTGATTGAATTTATCCACAAAATTAAAGGATATGTAGATGATGTAATTTCATTTTTTGAAGACATCCGTGATAAGATTGAAGGCCTTTTAGAATATGTAGAAGACAAACTTCATAGCATAGAAGGCTTTGTGGGCGAACTAAAGCACCATAATGAAGAAGCCGCTTAACCAAACTTTACAACCTTCCGCCTTTTCGGGAGGTTTTGTTTTTTATAGCCATAGCGGTTTTACCTAATGCTTTTGCTACAACAAAACCTATAAGTAGAAAAATAAATATAAGTAAGGCCACTGTACCTACTTCATACAGCTTATCGGCCCATGTGGTTTTAACCACATTATTAAAAAACAAAAGCGCCGCTGCTATTACAAGTGATATAAATGCAAGGCTGATTATTTTTTTCATAACTATATGTTTACAACAATATCAGGATTTACTAAGAGTAAGTCATTTATAAACTGTTGCCTGTTTTTTGGCGAGATCAGGATATAATTGATACCGCTTCCGTATTTTATTTCAAGTCTTTTAAGTGACAATGCCGGAGAACTTAATGGATTATTGCTTTTACGAACAGACTTTATATCGGCGATATTAATTTTGTGGTTTACGAGTATACCTGCATTTACCTGTAATATACCTTGATCAATTACATATTTTACTGATGTAAAAATGTATATTACAAACACAAATACGGGAAGTACAGTCAGCATTGCTACGGGTTTAGAATTATAAATACTAAAAACGAGTATCGAAATCATCGGTGTAAAAACTACGGCTAACAGCCACCAGTCGATCACTGAACGGTATACTTTCATATCTGTATCTTTTTTTTCATTTCTTCTACAATATTATAAGCTGCCGGACATATAGCTACATTCTTTAAGGTAAGGTTTGCTATTTGCTGAAACTTTTTCCTGTCGGTATGCGGAAATTCACGGCAGGCTTTTGGCCTTACGTCATATATCATGCAATAGTTTTCATGATCCAGAAAAGTACATGGCACACTTTGCAGTACATAATCATTATCTTCATCTATGCGCAGGTACTTATCTATAAACTGCTGTGGCTTTAACCGCATGTGTTTTGCAATGCGCTCAATATCTGCCAGCGTAAATAACGGACCGGTACTTTTACAGCAATTTGCACAGGTAAGGCAATCGGTACGCTTAAATTCTCGGTCGTGCAGCTCCTGCATTACATAGTCCATATTTTTGGGCGCCTTCTTTTTAAGCTTATCAAAAAACTTTTGGTTTTCGTTATGCTTATCTTTGGCAAGCCGCTCAAGCTGCTTTAAAATAGTATCCATTCCGCTTCCCGTTGTCATTCAGGAAGCAAAACTACAAAAAAATGAAAGACCTTTTCGGCAGGGCCATACTTGATTACCAAACTAACAATGCACCCGAAGACCTTTTGACTGAAACATCAATTTCCTACGAAGATGAAATGAGTGTCGCCTACTTGTTTCGTGATTATAATACTATGCCTAAAATTGAGCAAAAAGCATTACAGCTTGCAAAAGGCAAGGTGCTTGATGTAGGGTGCGGTGCTGGAAGCCATAGCCTGTATTTACAAAATGAAAGAGGACTTGAGGTTACTGCTATTGATATTTCGGCAAAGGCTATTGAAGCCTGCAAGCTAAGAGGAGTTAAAAATGCACGCGCTATAAATATATTGGATATTGAAAATGAAAAATTTGACACTATCCTGTTGCTTATGAATGGTACCGGTATAGCGGGAAGACTCAAGAAAATATCTGTGTTTTTACAGAAGCTGAAAGCATTACTAAATGAAGGCGGGCAAATACTTATAGACTCAGCCGACATTATATATATGTTTGATGAAGATGAGGATGGCGGAAAATGGATACCCACCGATAATGATTATTATGGCGAGGTTACCTTCAGCCTGTCGTACAAAGGCGAAAAAGAAGAAGATTTTGAGTGGCTGTATGTAGACTACAACACCCTACAGAATGCTGCACATGCTAATGGCTTACAATGTGAGCTTTTACTTGAAGGTAAACATTATGATTATTTAGCGCGCTTATATTGATTCTATTTATAGTAAACTTTTATGGTTGAGTTAACCAATAGAATTTCACTAACAAGGCTTTGA
>JBQGDS010000111.1:0-3513 GCA_052039185.1 Flavobacterium sp. | reverse complement strand
ACCAAAAAACTGTTGCCTAACCAAAGGCAGTACCTGCTTAACGCGGGTTTTTCGGTTATCGAGGCTGATTTTATAGGTATTCTTTACAAAACCTTTACATTAGATAATGCTGCTGATAATCTTATATTTACAAGCCTGAATGGCTTTAAGGCTTTTTTACAGCACACCGCCAGCAGGATGCTCGTGGCAAATCCGGTTTTTTGCGTGGGCCATAAAACAAAAGAAATAATAGAGCGTCACGGTTTTAGCGTGGTGGAAACAGCTAACGACGCCAGGGCGCTTGCTGATAGTATTATAGCAAAATACCCTGAAAGGAAATTTGCTTTTTTTAGCGGTAGCAAGCGGCGCGATGAACTGCCTGACGCCTTAAACAAAGCAGGCGTGAACTTTACGGAAACAAAAGTGTATGATACACTATTGGCGCCACAAAAGATAAGCACGAAAGCAGATGCACTTCTTTTTTTCAGTCCTTCGGCAGTAGAGAGTTACATTATTGATAATAGTATTACCGATGAAACTTGTTTCTGTATCGGTGAAACTACCGCGAATGCGTTAAAAAATATAACTGCAAATATTATTGTAGCACACAAGCCAAGCATTGAGAACGTAATTGTACAGGTAAGGAATTATTATAAAAAACTGCATAAACCAAACGACGCATAGTTTTCACAATGTTAGCAGCTTTATGCCCTTTGTGGAAAAAAATAACAAATCATCACGATAACTGATTTCGTGGCAAACATACAAACATGACTTTAAAAAACGACCTTTTTTTAAAAGCACTTAGAAATGAAACCGTTGAACGTCCTCCGGTTTGGATGATGCGCCAGGCGGGCAGGTATTTGCCTGAATTTCGCGCACTGCGTGATAAATATGATTTTTTCACACGCTGCCAGACACCGGAGCTTGCTGCCGAAATTACAGTACAGCCTATCCGTATTGTAAAACCAGATGCTGCAATTTTGTTCTCGGACATTCTTGTGGTGCCGCAGGCTATGGGCATTGAGGTGCTGATGAAGGAAAATGTAGGTCCGTTTTTACCTAACCCTATACGCACTGCACAGGATGTAGAAAAGGTAATAGTACCGGATATTGATGAGACACTGGGTTATGTTATGGATGCCATAAAGCTTACCAAAGAAATGCTGAACGATGAGGTGCCGCTTATTGGTTTTGCAGGCTCACCGTGGACGATCTTTTGCTATGCTGTGGAAGGAAAAGGCTCAAAAAGTTTTGATATGGCTAAAGGTTTCTGCTTCTCGCAGCCTGAAGCCGCCCATGTACTGCTGCAAAAAATAACCGATACTACAATTGCCTATCTTAAGGAGAAGGTAAAGGCAGGTGTAAATGCGGTACAGGTATTTGATAGCTGGGGCGGAATGCTTTCACCTGTTGACTACCAGGAATTTTCATGGAAATATATTAATCAGATTGTTGAGGCGCTGGCGCCTGAAACCCATGTGATAGTGTTTGGCAAAGGCTGCTGGTTTGCACTGGGCGATATGGCGCAAAGCAAGGCATCAGCACTTGGGGTTGACTGGACATGTTCTGCCCGTAATGCACGTTACTTATCAGGTGGCAGGATAACGCTTCAGGGTAATTTTGACCCAAGCAGGCTGCTTTCTCCAATCCCTACAATTAAAAAAATGGTTAAGGAGATGATAGATGAGTTTGGTAAAGATAATTACATTGTAAACCTGGGTCATGGTATATTGCCAAATATCCCGGTTGACCATGCCAAGGCATTTATTGAAGCGGTTAAGGAGTACAAGTAATTGTTGAAGCAATAACCTCTCGGATTATAAATTATTTAATTTATATCCAATATAATGACAATGAAAAACGAGTTTTATCACTATATAGTAAAGTTGCAGGACACAATTACTTCCAGATTGGAGGAAATTGATGGTAAGGCAAAATTTCATGAAGACGTTTGGGAACGCCCCGAAGGCGGTGGCGGAAAAACACGTGTTATACAGGATGGTAGTGTATTTGAAAAAGGCGGCGTAAACATTTCTGCTGTTCACGGTGCATTACCTAAAGCCATGCAAAACTATTTCAGGGTAGGCGATGTTGATTTCTTTGCCTGCGGGCTCAGCCTGGTAATCCATCCTAAAAACCCTTTTGTGCCAACCGTGCATGCCAACTGGCGTTATTTCGAAATGTATGATAAGCAGGGTAATATTGTTGACAGTTGGTTCGGTGGCGGGCAGGATCTTACCCCATACTATCTGTTTGATGAAGATGCCGTTCATTTCCATCAAACCTGCAAGACGGCCTGCGACAGGCACAACCCTGAATTTTATCCGCTGTTTAAAAAGCAGTGTGATGACTATTTCTGGAATGCGCACCGCAATGAGGCTCGTGGTATAGGCGGTTTGTTTTTTGACCATTGCAAAGCTACGCCTGATTTCGGGATGCAGCAATGGTATGATTTTGTAACCGAAGTAGGTAATAGTTTCCTTGACGCTTATGTACCGATAGTTGAAAAGCGAAAAGATATAACGTATACTGAAGATAATCGTACATGGCAGGAAATACGCCGTGGCCGTTATGTTGAGTTTAACCTGGTTCATGATAAAGGCACGCATTTTGGCTTAAAAACCAATGGCCGGATTGAGAGTATCCTGATGAGCCTTCCGCCGCATGTACAATGGGTTTATGACCACAACCCTGAGCCGGGAAGTGAAGAGGAGAGATTGCTTGAGGTTTTAAAAGAGCCAAGAGCGTGGATTCAACTTTCGGCAATTAACTAAATTAATAATGCTGTGAGCTTATGGCTGATAGCAAAAAACAATAGTATGTTTCCAATTCACAGAAATAGACGACTACGCACCACCGAAGCTATACGCTCACTGGTTCGTGAAACCATAGTAACACCCAATGATTTTATGTTCCCGATGTTCATAGCCGAAGGAACAAACGTTGAAGTACCTATCCCATCAATGCCGGGCATATTCCGCCGATCTATTGACCTTACCGTAAAGGAAGTTAAAGAATTATGGAGTCTGGGCATTAAGGCTGTGAACATTTATGTAAAAGTAAATGATAGCCTTAAAGACAACACAGGTAAAGAAGCCTGGAACCCGAACGGCTTGATGCAGCAGGCGATTAAAGCGATTAAAGATGCTGTACCGGGCATGGTGGTAATGCCGGATGTGGCGCTTGACCCATATTCTGTTTACGGGCATGACGGTATTATAAAAAATGGTGATGTTGCAAATGATGAAACTGTTGATGCCCTTGTAAAAATGGCGGTATCGCATGCTGAAGCCGGTGCCGACTTTGTTGCGCCAAGCGATATGATGGACGGGCGTGTGCTCCGCCTGCGTGAGGGGCTGGACAGTGCCGGTTTCCATAATGTTGGAATAATGAGCTACAGCGCTAAGTATGCTTCGTCGTTTTACGGGCCTTTCCGAGATGCGCTGGACAGTGCACCAAAAGAAGCGGGTGTGGAAATACCGAAAGACAAAAAGACGTACCAGATGGATTATGCCAACCGCATTGAAGCTA
>JBQGDS010000110.1:0-6056 GCA_052039185.1 Flavobacterium sp. | reverse complement strand
TACACGTGCTTTACAATGGCCGTATAGTTAAATCAGGAGGTAAGGAGCTGGCTTATGAGCTTGAAGAAAAAGGCTACGACTGGATAAAAGCGGAAAATTAATTAAGTCGGAAAGTTAAAGGTCGGAAAGTCTGAAAGTCCCAATGAGTAAGTTTATTTCTTTCGAAGAAATTAATTCCTGGAAAAAGGCCAGAGTATTAAACAAGAAAATATATTTAATTACTGATGGAGATTCTTTTAGGCGCGACTTTGATTTAGCAAGACAAATCAGAAGATCATCAGTGTCAATTTCTTCTAATATTGCTGAAGGATTTGAGCGGAATACAGATAGGGAATTTATACATTTTCTATACATCGCGAAAGGCTCTGCGGCCGAGGTAAGATCTCAATTATATTTAGCTTTGGATCTAAACTATATAGATCAGGAAGCTTTTGATGAATTGCTTCATGAAATAACCGAAATATCAAAACTGCTTAGCGGTTTTATAAAATATTTAAATAAATAAGCTTGAGTCATGGTCTTTACGACTTAATGACTTTACGACTTTAGACAGTATGGAATTAAAAGAAAAAATGTTGTCCTCGTTCATGGCTTTTGAAGAAAAGGTAGATGTAACATCTGACCTGCATGATATCAGGACAAACGCTATAAAAAAATTCGAAGAGAAAGGCTTTCCTACCAAAAAGGAAGAGGCTTGGAAATATACATCGCTGAACGCGGTACTGAAAAATGATTTCAGCGTCTTCCCTAAGCAGGATAATGCACTGAATCATGCCGATGTAAAAAAATATTTCCTGCATGAAATAGATACCTACAAAGTGGTATTTATTGATGGGGTTTTCAGCTCGTTCCTGTCGTCTACAACGCATGACGGGCTTGATGTATGCCTTATGTCTTCGGCACTTACAAAGCCAAAATATAAGGAAGTTATTGATGAGTATTTCAATAAAATAGCCAACACCGAAGACAGCCTTACAGCGCTAAACACCGCTTTTGCTATTGAAGGTGCCTACATCAATATCCCTAAAAGTAAGGTGGCCGACAAGCCTATCGAGATCATGTACCTTTCAACAGGTAATGAGGCTGCGCTTATGGTACAGCCGCGTAACCTGATAATAGTAGGCGAAAACGCGCAGGTACAGATAATAGAAAGGCACCAGAGCCTGAACGGAAATCCGGTGCTTACCAATGCCGTTACTGAGATTTTTGTAAAAGAACGGGCTTTTGCAGATTACTATAAAATACAAAATGACGTTCAGACTGCCAACCTTGTAGATAACACCTATATTTCGCAGAAGGGCAACAGTCATGCTTCGGTACATACTTTTTCATTTGGCGGTAATATTACCCGCAACAACCTTAACTTTTACCATGAGGGTGAAAGGATAGAAAGTACATTAAAAGGTATTACCATAATTGGTGATAAGCAATTGGTAGACCATTATACTCTGGTACACCATGCGCAGCCAAACTGCGAAAGCCACCAAAATTACAAAGGTATTTTTGACGGTAACGCTACAGGTGTTTTCAACGGTAAGATATACGTAGAGAAAGAAGCACAAAAGACTGACGCTTTCCAGCAGAATAACAATATCCTACTTAGTGATAAAGCTACAATTAATGCCAAGCCCCAGCTGGAAATATTCGCCGATGATGTAAAATGTTCACACGGCTGTACCATTGGCCAGCTTGATGAAAGCGCAATGTTCTACATGCAGTCGCGCGGTATACCGAAGAAGGAAGCTAAAGCACTGCTGATGTATGCTTTCAGTAATGAGGTTATTGAAAGTATAAAGATACCGGAGCTGAAAAACAGGATAACCAAGCTTATTGCCACTAAATTAAATGTGAATATAGGTTTTGACCTTTAACATACAGGCAGTCCACACCGGACTGCTTTTTTGTTCTTGTTATTGGCAAAACATGCCGTAACTTTGCAGTATAATAATTTGATTACCATACAATGTTAGATATACAAGCCATAAGGGCTGATTTCCCTATACTTACGCAAACCGTTAATGGCAAGCCACTGGTGTATTTTGATAATGCCGCAACATCGCAAAAGCCACAGGTGGTTATTGATGCGATATTAAAATACTATGCCGAAACAAACTCTAATATACACCGTGGGGTACATTACCTTAGCCAAAAAGCTACCGATGCTTACGAGCAGTCAAGGCAGATCATCCAAAAGCATATTAATGCGCAGCATGATTACGAAGTGATATTTACTACGGGTACTACACATAGTATTAACATTGTGGCAAGCGGGTTTGGCAAGTTCGTAAAAGAGGGCGATGAGGTTATGGTTTCGGCTATGGAGCACCATAGTAACATAGTGCCCTGGCAGATGCTTTGCGAACGCAAAGGGGCAAAATTGGTTGTAATACCAATGAATGAAAAAGGCGAACTCATCATGGAAGAGTTCGACAGGCTGCTTACTGAAAAAACCAAAATTGTAGCGGTAAACCACATATCGAATGCACTGGGCACAATAAACCCTGTGGAGTATATAATTAAAAAAGCACATGAGGCCGGTGCTGCAGTATTGATTGACGGTGCTCAGGCTGCGCCACACCTTTCAATAGATGTACAGGCGCTTGATTGTGACTTTTATACCTTCTCAGGACATAAAGCCTGTGGCCCTACAGGCAGCGGGGTGCTGTACGGTAAAGAAGAATGGCTTAACAAACTGCCGCCGTACCAGGGAGGTGGTGAAATGATAAAAGAAGTGACTTTTGCAAAAACCACCTATGCTGACCTTCCGCATAAATTTGAGGCCGGTACACCCGGTATTGCAGGAGGAATTGTATTAGGCACGGCTATTGATTATTTAAATAGTATAGGCATGGATGCTATCGCTGCCTATGAGCATGAACTGTTGGAATACGGAAATCAAAAGTTAGCTGAAATTGAGGGTGTACGGTTTATAGGCACTGCTCAAAATAAGGCTTCGGTAATATCATTTCTGGTAGAAGGCACACATCCATATGATGTTGGTGCAATAGTTGACAAAATGGGCATCGCCGTACGCACGGGTAATCACTGCGCACAACCGGTTATGGACTTTTTCAACATCCCGGGAACGGTAAGGGCATCGTTCGCATTTTATAATACAAACGAAGAAATAGATGCGCTGGCCGAAGCTGTTAAAAAAGCACAGCGTATGCTGGTTTAAATTTTAGGTAGTTATTTTTGTAATGAATATGAAAAAAATTGTAGCAATTTTATTGGTTTCAGTAGCCATTATCGGTTGTGCTTCATCGTCATCGCTTAAAAAACAGGACGATAAAATTACTATTGAGTATGCGGCTTACACTCGGGGATTCAGCCTTGAGACCAAAGCAACCAAGGTTGCCATTAGCGGCTATACCCGAGGCAGGAAGGAAAGCACTGTAAATAAGTCGACACAATCAAAAGACTGGCGCAGCCTGATTAATGATTTAGATAAAATTAGGGTTGATAAATTGCCACAACTACAGCCACCAAGCAAAAAACATCAGTTTGATGGGGCTATGGCTGCGTCTCTTACAGTTACCGTAGGCGATAAAAGCTACCGCACGCCAACTTTTGACCACGGAGAACCACCGGCTGAAATTGCAGGGTTGGTTGAAAAATTAATAACACTTGGAGGAATAGAGCAATGAACATAAAAGCAATACAGGAAGAAAGTATAGACGAGTTTTCGATGTTTGATGAGTGGGATGAGCGTTACCAGTATGTAATAGACCTGGGCAAGACATTGCCACTTATTGAAGAGCAGTTTAAAACCGACGAGAACGTAATTAAAGGCTGCCAGAGCAAGGTTTGGCTTCACGCTGAGGAAAAGGATGGTAAAGTTATTTTTAAAGCCGACAGTGACGCTATTTTAACAAAAGGCCTGATAGCGGTTTTCATTCGTGTCTTTTCCGAGCAAACTCCAGAAGCTATCCTTGCTGCCGATACTGATTTTGTTGACGAAATAGGGCTTAAGGAACACCTTTCGCCTACAAGGGCGAATGGATTGGTATCAATGATAAAACAAATTAAAATGTATGCCCTGGCTTTCCAGGCAAGAAATTAATATGGAACACCAAATAGACACAGCCCTGCTGGGCGAAGAAATAGTAAAGGTTTTAAAAGGCATTTACGACCCCGAAATTCCGGTTGATATTTAAGAGCTTGGGCTTATATAGGACGTTATGGTAAATACTGATAACGAAGTAAAGATACGAATGACACTTACATCGCCTAATTGCCCTGTGGCCGAAAGCCTTCCGCAAGAAGTAGAGGAGAAGATCAAAAATATTGAAGGTGTGACCGCTGCTGAGGTTGAAATTACTTTTGACCCGCCATGGAGCCGCGACCTGATGAGTGAGGAAGCCAAGCTGGAATTGGGTATGCTGTAACCAGTATTAAGTTGCCAGTTTGCAGTAGTCGGTCACACTGAGCTTGACGAAGTGTAATGGTGAGGTAAATTCCAGGCTGGAAATTATTTGCTGAGATATTTATCGCAGTAATCGTTTATGAATAAATTGACATGGAAGAACAGGAAATTATAAATAGAGTTGCCAATAGCGCCTTACAGGTGTTTGATCTTGAGGATTATTATCCTGAAGAAGAACGTGTATCGCTGGATATTTCGCAGTGGCTGTGGGAAGGATTTGTGCTCCGTGAGAAAGAATTTCGGGAGGCCCTTAAAAACCACGATTGGGAACAGTACCATAATAAATTCATTGCCCTGCATTGCAGTACCGATGCTATTGTGCCGGCGTGGGCATATATGTTAGTAACGGTTTATGTACAGCCATTCGCAAAAAAAATGATTCAGGGTACTCCGGAAGAACTCAATATTGCAATATACCAGGAACTGCTTGATAATATGGATTATACAGGTTATACAGGTAAGCCGGTTATTGTAAAAGGCTGCTCGCGCAAGCCGGTACCGCAGGAAGCGTATGTAATGGCGGCACAAAAATTGATGCCTTTTGCCAAAAGCATAATGTTCGGTGAGGCATGCTCATCGGTACCGCTTTATAAAAAGAAATAGGTTTAACCAAAAAAATACCAAACCCATGAAGCACACACTACTTGTATTAACCGCGCTACTATCTGTAACATTTGTACATGCACAGGACACCATAGCACCGCCGCCGGTTGCCGATACCATAAGTCCGTGGAAGTTTAAGGGAAATGCTTCATTACTGTTTAACCAGTCAACGTTTAATAACTGGGTAGCGGGTGGAGAAAACAACATTTCGGGTAACGTTGGTGTCAATTATGATGTGAACTATAAAAAGAATGACTGGGCGTGGGATAATAAGTTTATAGCATCCTATGGTATTGTAAAAACCAGGACAAGCGCATTTGCCAAAAAAACGGATGACCGACTGGAGATCAACTCAATACTTGGTAAACAGATGTCAAAATACTGGTATTACTCAGCGTTCCTTAATTTCAGGACACAGTTTACAAAAGGATATGTATATGAACGTGATGAGAATGATGCTGAAACACGACGAGAGTATACTAACTTTTTTTCGCCTGCCTATTTATTGGTAGGTCCGGGTATGATGTATAAACGAGATGAAAATCTCAGGGTAAACCTTTCGCCGGCAACGTCTAAATTTACCTTTGTAGATAAAGGCTTTACATTGCCTGATGAAGCCTATTTTGGCGTGAAACAAGGCGAATCAATGCGTTATGAGCTTGGTTTTAATGCTTCGGCATATTATAAAGTAGATGTAATTGCCAATGTAACCTTCGAAAATATATTGAACCTGTATTCCAACTATCTTGAAGATCCACAAAATGTTGATATTGATTACCAGCTGAATGTGGTAATGCGCATTAACCGTTACCTTACCACCAATCTTATGTTCCAAACCATTTATGATGATAATGCATTTCGTGGTTTCCAGGTGCGCCAGGTATTTGGGGTAGCTGTTAATTACGGATTTTAAAAATTCCATAAAACATAATATAATAAAAAATAAAGCGGCCTAAAAACCGCTTTATTTTTTACAAATCGGTAAACCTTTTAAAGTTTAGTTATAATAGTATTTAATTTAAGATTA
>JBQGDS010000109.1:0-2794 GCA_052039185.1 Flavobacterium sp. | reverse complement strand
CTTAAATAATAAATTATAAACCATACTACAATTTCATTAAGGATATTTAAAAAATAGACGCATTTAATGAATGCTTTTTTTGAAGTTTTTTTGATTTATTTCTAAATATATTGTTAAATATAGGGTAATATTTAATATATTGGGCTAACTAAATTAAACCTATTTGATAATGAGAAACATTACGTTAAAAAAAGCGTTTCTCAGTTTCCTCATGTTTACCGGGGTCGCGGGCTCAGCCCAGGTCACGCTAATTGATCCTAACGGAGATGGGGGATTTGAGAACGGAACCACATTTGCAGCCAATGGCTGGACAGAAGTAAATCCCACCGGGCAGACCGCCCGTATATGGTATGTAGGTACCGGTATGAGCGGCTACAGCGGAACAGGGGCCGCATTTATTGGCGATAACGCCACTACTGTATCGGTCGGATCAGCAAGCCGAACAGTTCACTTTTATCGTTCGATAAGCATACCTGCAGGAGCTGAAAACATTCAGCTGAAATTTAAGTACAAGCAGCCATTATCTGATGTTTATCTGGGTACCATATATGATTATATCCAGGTATCTACAGGTACCGCTGTTCCTGTTTCGGGAACTTTACCTGCTACAGGTATTGTGTTTGGCCCATACCCATCGGCTAACGTTACAAGCTTTACCGAGCAAACCGTTACTTTGCCTGCAAGTGTAGCAGGTACAACAACTAATCTTATCTTTTCATTTAAGGCAGATACTGTGAGCCCGAACGGAGCAGGTGGTGTTGACGATATTTCGCTAACCTACACCATGCCCGCATGTCCTTCTCCGGGAGGTTTAGTTGTTATACCAACGGCAAACTCTGTAAACATGTCATGGACAGGCACTACAACACCGCCAGCCGAAGGTTATCAGATTGGTGTTACAGATAGTGACACGCCACCTACAACTTTACAGACAGTTAATGGTACTACAGGCTCTGTTGGGCAGCTTATATCATCTAATCAGTACTATGCATGGGTAAGAAGTGCATGTGGAAATAACACATACAGCTCTTGGGTAAAAGTACAATTTACAACGCCATGTGATGCTGTAAACGTGCCATACCTTGAAAATTTTGAATCCGTTACACCCCCAGCCTTAACTGACTGTACTATTGCGGTTAAAACAGGTCCTGCAAATATGTGGCAAACTAATGCTACCACCGAAGGTGGCCACAGCAGTAATACATTAAGGTATATGTATACCTATGCCGGCGCTGCCAATACATGGTTTTTTACCAAAGGTGTAAATCTTACGGCAGGTACATCATACAGGATTTCATACAAATATGGTGGCTCATCAACTTATTATGTAGAAAAGCTAAAAGTGGCCTATGGCTTAGCGCAGAATGTTGCAGGTATGACAAATCAGCTGGCTGATTACCCTTCAATATCTACTACTACTTACAGTATAGCAGAACACGATTTTGTACCCACTACAACAGGAGTTTATTATTTTGGTTTCCACGCTTATTCAGCCTCAGGGCAAAATTATTTATATATTGATGATATAAGTGTGGATGTTTCGCCCACCTGTCTTCCGCCAACAAGCCTTACTGCTACTGCTACAGCTCCTACATCAATAAATATTTCATGGACAGCAGCGGTACCTGTACCGGGTAACGGATATGAGTATTATGTAAGTACAGAGAATGTAGCTCCTGATACAGCTACGGATGGTGAAGATGTACTTACTGGTACTTCGGCCACTTATACTGCTTTATCAAATCAGCAGTATTATATATGGGTGCGGAGTATATGCAGCGGTACCGATAAGAGCCAATGGACTCAGGCCTTAAGTATAGTTACGCCTTGTAACCCTGTAAGCGCTCCTTTTATTGAAGAGTTTTCGAATGGTGTTAAACCTGATTGCTGGACTAACACATCGTCCAATCCGGTTGCTAACGGAGTATGGAAATTTACCGGTGCGGTAGATTATGCAACAGGTAACACAAGGCCAAACGGTACGTTTGCATGGGTTGACGGATCGGAGCCTTCTAACATAAATAATGTAACGCTGACTACCCCGCTAATCAACACAGCAGGGCTAGCTTTACCATACCTTGTTTTTGACTATTACAGTAATAACACAACTACTAATCCTAACAACCCTTTTACGGTACAGGTACAAATGAACGGTGCGTGGACTACTGTATATACGAATAACACCAGCCTTGCACAGTGGAGGACTATTGAGTTGCCGCTTTCAAACTACATCGGTGCTACAATACAAATACTATTTGTTGTAGATAAAACCGTGGCGGGTACTAATGCGTTTTATAATGACATACTTATAGATAATGTAAAGCTTATAGAAGCGCCAACATGTATTAAGCCTGTAGGTTTAGCAGCAGTTGCAACAGGGGCTAACAGTATAAACATCTCCTGGTCAGCAGCTGTACCTGCCCCTGCCAACGGCTACGAATATTTTGTAAGTACCGAAAACACAGCTCCGGATTTAGCTGTTGATGGAACTGACGTGCCTACAGGTACTTCGGCAACATATACTGCTATGTCAAATCAGGTGTATTATATATGGGTTCGCAGTGTTTGCAGCCCAACTGACAAAAGCGAATGGACACCGGTTGTAACAGTGACAACACCATGTGACCCAGTTAACGTGCCTTACCTTGAAGATTTTGAATCGGTAACCGCACCTACATTGCCGGAATGCACAGTTGCAGTAAAAACAGGCGCTGCTAATATATGGCAGACGAATGCTGCAACAACAGGAGGTTTCAGCAGTAATGTGTTAAGGTATTATTATTCGTATTCCGGT
>JBQGDS010000108.1:0-5791 GCA_052039185.1 Flavobacterium sp. | reverse complement strand
CCATCCTTACTGAAATATATATTGCGCTGTACAGCCTTAAAATCCCAAGCTTTACCTTTCTCAAAATAAGGTTTTGAAAAAGCTATGAATGCTTTTTTATCCCAGTTTTCGGTTGCATCAGTACCTATATAATGACCGTCTTCGGCTATCTTGCCAAAATAACCGTTATAGTCTGCCTTTGCAGCAGCAGCATGCCAGTTGTCTAAAAGGCCATTAACTGCTTTTTTTTCGTTGTTTATATCTGGGCCACCCTTAATATTTGTGGTAAATACCATTAAAATTACTGAAATAACCGGAGCTATAAAATATACTTTTTTCATGATTTGTGTTTTATGCTAAAGTACAAATTTAAAGCTGTGCTAACCATTCAATAAATCATTCCTTTATTTATAGAGCCGGTATAAACTTTGGCGCAACATTTGTAACTTTGCTGTGCAAACCGTTTGAAATGAAATACTTTAAAATAGTACTGTTGTGCTGTCTTTCCATAGCAATATTGTCGTGTGAGGATGAAGAAAAAAGACAGGCAGAAACCATAAAGGCAGCCCGCCAGAACGACTCCATACTTAAAATAATAAGCAGCAACTGGAAATTCGGCGTACCTGCTCCTACCCCAAAAGTGCAGCAGCGTATAAGCACCTGGAATGAATGGACACAGTTTAAAAACGAGCTGATGCAAAAACCTACCGGGGGCATTGCTGCCTACAGGCAAAAAACTAAAAACCTGGTAAATAAGGCCGACCAGCTTAGGAACAATATCCCGACTGTATTTGATAAGCCACAGGTACGCAGCAGGCTGGGCGTGCTTATTACCAAAACTAAGCAGCTTTACACCTTCCTGAACCTGCAAGTAATCCAAGATGTTAAGGTGTTATCGTTACTGGGTGACATAACCAATGAAACTATATCGGTACAAAACCAGTTGGATGAAATTATCCGTATAAGCGAAATACCGAAAGAAATAGGCGAGGAAGAAATGCTTCGCGCGCTTGATACCGTGCGTATGGCTAATCCTGACCGTATGCCACAGCAGCGAACGCTTCAGCAAAACATACAGCCTACGCCTCAACCGCAGCAATTGCAGAAACAGCAGGAGGCAAAAAGAAAACTATTGTTTGACAAACTAGATAACAAGAAAAAGGTTGAAACCGGAAATAACAGATAAATACAGCCAGTCGGCTAAAGTAAAACAGATAGCCCAGGCTATTGAGCAGCGTGAAAACAAAATACTTGTAAAAGGGCTCATAGGCTCATCGCTGTCTTTTATTATCGATCCGCTTTTCCGCCAAAGCGAACTTCCCTTCCTGCTTATTTTTAAAGATAAGGAAGAAGCTGCCTATTACCTAAACGACCTTGAATCACTGATAGGCAATCAGGATGTATTGTTTTATCCGGGATCCTACCGCAGGCCATACCAGATTGAAGAAACTGATAATGCCAATATATTATTGCGTGCCGAAGTGCTTAACCGCATCAATTCCCGAAAAAAGCCTGCTATTATCGTATCATACGCCGAAGCGCTTTTTGAAAAGGTTGTAACCCGTAAAGAGCTGGAAAAAAATACGCTGAAAGTTACTGTAGGCGACCAGGTTTCTATTGACTTTATAAATGAAGTACTTTTTGAATACGAGTTTCGCAGGGTTGATTTTGTAACCGAACCGGGTGAATTTTCAGTACGGGGCGGTATTGTCGATGTTTTTTCCTTCTCTAATGATAACCCGTACCGTATTGAGTTTTTCGGCAATGAGGTTGACAGCATCCGTACCTTTGATGTTGCCTCACAGCTTTCGCTTGAAAAGCAGAAAAAGATAACGGTAATACCTAATGTTGAAAATAAATTCCTTCAGGAAAAACGCGAAAGTTTCCTGGAGTACATTAATGAAAAAACAGTTTTATTTATACAAAATACCGAATACCTGCTTTCCCAGCTTGATATTTTATATGGCAAGGCAAATGACGCTTTTGAAAAGCTGAGCAAAGACCTGAAACATGCCTCGCCCGATGAATTATTCCTGAATCAGCAGAGCTTCCTGAAAAAAGCGCTTGATTTTACTGTAGTGGAACTGGGCAGCAAAGCGCTTTTTAAAGCACAAAAGGAATTTGAATTCCACATACAGCCACAACCGTCATTCAACAAACAGTTTGACCTGCTGCTGAACAACCTTAGCGAAAACCATAGTAACGGGTATAAAAACTACCTATTCTGTTCTAATGAAGCTCAGGCTGCAAGATTCCATGATATTTTTGAAAGCCTTGATGAGGCCAATCATGAAAATATCCGCAAACAATACAAAACACTTGTATTTCCCCTTTATGAAGGTTTTATAGACGAAGAGCTGCAGCTGGCGTGCTATACCGATCACCAGATATTTGAACGCTACCATAAGTTCAGCATTAAGAACGGTTACAGCAAAAAGCAGACAATAACGCTCAAAGAACTCAATTCCCTTTCGGTAGGTGATTATGTTACACATATAGACCATGGTATTGGTAAGTTTGGCGGACTGCAAAAAATTCAGGTAGAGGGCAAAACCCAGGAAGCTATAAAACTAGTGTATGCTGATAATGATATTGTATACGTAAGCATACATTCGCTGCATAAAATTTCAAAATACAACGGTAAAGACGGCACTCCGCCTAAAATATATAAACTGGGTTCCAGCGCCTGGAAAACCCTTAAGCAAAAAACAAAGGCTCGCGTTAAGCATATTGCCTTTAACCTGATACAGCTTTATGCCAAGCGACGCCTTGAAAAAGGTTTTCAGTATGCGCCTGACAGCTACCTGCAGGCAGAACTTGAATCATCATTCATTTATGAGGATACGCCGGACCAGATAACCGCCACCCGTGATGTTAAGGCCGACATGGAAAGCGAGCGCCCTATGGATCGCCTGGTGTGTGGCGATGTGGGCTTTGGAAAGACAGAAGTTGCAATCAGGGCTGCCTTTAAAGCGGTTGATAACGGCAAGCAGGTTGCTATATTGGTTCCAACCACTATACTAGCTTACCAGCATTTCCGTACATTTAGTGAACGTTTAAAAGATATGCCGGTAAGCGTAGGCTATCTTAACCGTTTCCGTAGTGCAAAGCAAAAAGCCGAAACACTAAAGCAGCTTGAAGAAGGCAAGCTGGATATTGTAATTGGCACGCACCAGCTGGTAAACAAAAATGTGAAGTTTAAAGACCTCGGACTGCTTATAGTGGACGAAGAACAGAAGTTTGGCGTAAACGTAAAAGACAAATTAAAAACCATTGCCGAAAATATAGATACACTTACACTAACCGCTACTCCTATTCCGCGTACGTTGCAGTTCTCGCTCATGGCGGCAAGGGACTTGTCGGTAATTACTACTCCTCCGCCCAATCGTTACCCTATAGAAACACAGGTAGTTGGCTTTAATGAGGAAATTATCCGTGACGGTATATCATATGAAATACAGCGTGGAGGTCAGGTATTTTTCATTAATAACCGTATTGAGAATATTAAGGAAGTCGCGGGCATGATCCAGCGATTGGTTCCCGGCGCTAAAGTGGGCGTTGGCCATGGCCAGATGGACGGCAAAAAGCTGGAAGAACTTATGCTTGCTTTTATGAACGGCGAGTTTGACGTATTGGTAGCTACAACTATAATTGAAAGCGGGCTTGATGTTCCTAACGCCAACACCATATTCATCAACAATGCCAATAACTTCGGGCTTAGCGACCTGCACCAGATGCGCGGACGCGTGGGCCGGAGCAACAAAAAAGCGTTCTGCTATTTTATAGCGCCGCCTTACAGCGCCATGACCGAAGATGCCCGTAAGCGTATACAGGCACTGGAACAGTTTAGTGAGTTGGGCAGTGGATTTAATATTGCCATGAAGGATCTTGAAATTCGTGGTGCAGGTGATTTATTGGGTGGTGAGCAAAGTGGCTTTATCAATGAGATAGGCTTTGAGGCATACCAGAAAATAATGAACGAAGCTATTGAGGAACTTAAAGAAAATGAGTTTAAGGATCTGTATGATGAAGTAGACAGCGGAACTGAAAAAGAATATGTAAAAGACATACAGATTGATACCGATTTTGAATTGCTTTTCCCTGATGAATATGTAAACAACATTACCGAGCGCCTTAACCTGTATAACGAACTTGCCGAAATAAAAGACGAAGCTGCACTTTCAGCCTATGAACAGAAACTGGAAGACCGTTTCGGGCCACTGCCTAAAGAGGCACAGGCACTGCTTACCAGCATGCGTATAAAATGGCTGGCTACACGAATGGGGCTTGAAAAACTGGTGCTGAAGCAAGGCAAGATGGTAGGCTATTTTGTAGGCGACCAGCAAAGCGATTACTACCAGTCGGGCAATTTCAGGACAGTATTAAAGTTTGTACAACAGTTCCCTACGCTAAGCAAAATGAAGGAAAAGCAAACCAAAAACGGCCTGCGCCTGCTGCTTACTTTTGAAAATGTAAAAACCCTGAAGAAAGCACACCAGCTATTAGAAATGGTATTTGAGTAAATGAAAAAAATTATTTTATATTGGTTTTTTGCTTATGCTTTATATAGCTGTGAAGCAATAAAATCTAAAAATCAAGATTATAGGCCAATAGGTTATTTCTCAAATGAGTATAAGAATATATGGGTAGAGTTCAAGGAAGATTCTACGTTCGTTTTAGTAAACAATCAGCTAAGAACATTTAGTAAAGGAAAATGGGAAAGTGCCAATAAAAAGATAACTTTATATTGTATTTCTTCAGATAATATTTTGGATCACCTTGTAAATGCCAGATTTGTTTCAGACACGATATACTTTGCAAAAGTTAAAGGAAAAAACAAAATACTTTTACACAGAAATGTCTTATATAGGAGAAACTAATTTACTGTATTTCTCAATTACTCTATCCCCTCCCACCACTTTCTGAACGGGATGGCCGAATGGTTCAGGCTTACCTTTTCGCCAATCATGGGTGTCAGCAGCTGCATATTTTCTTTTTCGGCGGCTACGCTAACACGTTGTATCGGTTCGTCCCAGGCATGAAGGCTTAGCGAAAATTTGCCCCAATGCACCGGCAGCAGTTTTTTAGCGCCAAGGTCCTGCGCGGCAGTTACTACCTCTTCCGGCATCATGTGTATGTATTTCCAGTACTCATTATACTGCCCGCACTCAAGTATTGCCAGGTCAAATGGGCCGTATTGCTCCCCTATTGCTTTAAAATGCGGGCCATAACCTGAATCGCCGCCCAGATAAATTGTACGACTTGGTGTTTTCAACACAAAAGACATCCACAAGGCATTGTTGCGTTTCAGCCCACGGCCTGAAAAGTGGCGTGCAGGCGTAGTATGTACAGTAAATCCCCCATCAAGTGTGATTGTTTCGTTCCAGTCTTTTTCTTCCACCTGTCTCATATCAAAACCCCAACGTTCCAGGTGCTGACCTGTGCCTAAACCTATAATTATTCTCCCGGTTTTAGGCTTAAGCTTTAAAATCGTTTCATAATCCATATGATCCCAGTGGTCATGGCTTATAAACAGGTAATCAATGTGTGGAAGGTCATGTACGGTATAAGCATCGCTGCCGGCAAAAGCTTTGGTAGTAAATTTTACAGGCGAGGCATGTCCACTAAAAACAGGATCTACCAATATTGTCTTACCATCTACCTGAATAAAGTAGGATGAGTGCCCGAACCATACTATTATATTTTCTGCAGGGTCAAGACTCAGCAGGTCATGCTTTTGAGAAGGCAGTATAGCCTTTGGCTTGCTCCTTTTATCCTTATCAAAAAAGAACTCTTTAAAAACCGTATAGTA
>JBQGDS010000107.1:0-9365 GCA_052039185.1 Flavobacterium sp. | reverse complement strand
TGATTTTTATCAAGCCAGGTACGAAAATCGGCAGGTGTTTTAAAGAAAGTAGGTTTTGAGCCCATGATATAATTATTCGTTCAGCAACTCCTGATACTTTTCTACAAACTGTCCTACATGGTAACCGTCCATTAGCCCATGATGCACATGGATAGATACCGGCATGGTTTTAACACCATCTTTTTCAGTAACCTTACCAAAAGATATTTTTGGCATAGAATCTTTAAAACTGAAACTGCGCGCATGCGATAATGAGGTAAAATCAACCCAAGGTATAGCCGAAAAATGTATTACATTCTCGCCCGAAATTGCCGGGATAAGGCCGGTGGTGTTTTGTACACGTTCAATTTCTATTTGAGCCCCTGTTACGAAGGTGTTGAAATCAGGATGATAATCAACATATGAAAAACCGAATGTGCCATCAGGCCTGTTAATGGTTGGTGAGGCATGCACTACATCATACAGGTATACTTTGTCCCCATCTATACGATAGCGGAAAGCCTCTACCGCATTGGCAGCAGCGAGCGCTTTGTGAAGATAGTACAGGAAAAATGATACGCCAAGCTGCTTAGACCTTTTATAAGCGGCAGTACAATCTATAGTTACTGTCAGCCCAAAAAAGGGCTCATCAAACTGGCTGAAAAATTTAAAGTGGTCTTTTCTCGGCCAGTTCTCTATATCAATTAATTGTTTCATTATATAAATAGCTGCGGCAGCTGGGTTATGCGCTCCATCTGCCTGAAATTATCATGTTCTATAGTATGCTCAATCTGCTCATGCGCCCAGGTTGTATGAAAGGGAATATGGCAGGCATGCCCGCCAATCTGCAACACCGGCAAAACATCCGACTTTAACGAGTTACCTATCATAAAAAACTCATCAGGATTTATATCAAGCCTTTTTACCAGTTTTTCGTAATCAACAACCTGCTTATCAGACATTACTTCAATATGGTGAAAATAATGCCCCAAACCAGAATCATGAAGTTTTTTATGCTGGTCTTTCAGGTCTCCTTTGGTTGCTACCACCAGTTTGTATTTACCATGCAGCGCTTTTAAGGTATCTTCAACACCATCAATCAGTTCCATGGGCTTATCCAGCATTTCCTTGCCGTAATCCATTATTTTTTCTACAAGTTCCACGCTCATCTTTTTGTCTGATATGCGCACAGCAGTTTCTATCATGCTCAGTATATAGCCTTTAATACCATAACCATATAAGGAAAGATTTTCAATCTCCGTTTTAAAAAGTTCCTTGGCTACCGAATGTGCCGGTAGGAAACTTTCCATCAACTGGCAGAACTTTTGTTCGGTTTCCTGGAAATAAGGTTCGTTTACCCAAAGGGTATCATCTGCGTCAAACGCAATAACTTTTATATTCATAGCAGTATTTTCCTGCAAAGGTAATCAGGGCGCAGGAAATGCCCAATAATTTTACATATTTACAGCAGACTGATTATGCGAAAACTCCATGTGCAATAATGGATAAGGCTTCCCGAAACCGTCAACAGGTGAGCGGGAAATAATCGCAAAGCCCATCTTTTCATAAAAGCCTACAGCCTGCACGTTATCCTCATTTACATCTACTTTAGTGATGTTTTTCTTTTGTATAGCAAATTTAGCCAGCAGCTTACCAATGCCTTTGCCACGACTATCAGGATGAATAAACAGCATTTCAATAGCATCTGTCGAAAGGCCCATAAATCCTGCTATGTTCCCATTATCCCTTACATAATACAGGTCAACCGAATCAAGATACTCATTAAGTATAAACGGACGAAAAAACTGGATGTCTTCTTCTTTCAGGAAATGATGTGTAGCTCGCACTGAAGCTTCCCAAACGGTTATTATTTCCTGATAATCTTTCTTTTCGGGTTTTTCAATACTGAACATTAATGGACTACCTGTGTTGAATGTGCTGCAATTATTTTCCAGTTACCGTCTTTCAGTTTCCACACTCTTGTAAAACGGAAAATACCAACCTGAGTTTCACCGAAAAATGAGCCACTAATATTTTTAAGCACTGAAACTATAGCAACATCATCCACAACTCTAATGACCTGCTCGCTGGTTTCAATACTGTAAATTTCAACATTGCCAGAGCGGTGCGCTTCAATATCATCCTGCTTGGAATAAAGACGGCCGTCATGGCCTGTAAACAGCAGGTCATCATCAATAAGTGTATCAAGTTCAGTAACATTACTTGTTTTCATGGCTTCTGTAAGCCTGTCCTCATAACTGAGAATCTCGTTTTGGTAATCCATGGCCTGTTTGGTTTTTGCTTGCACTAATTTAACGAATGGAATGACTCGTTTTTAAAAATTTATTTATTTTAAGAACGATTTATTTTTTGTTTACCCACTTTACCGCTGCCTGTACCACAGCATCGGCGCCCAGCCTGTTAAAAGACTCAGTTCATTTAATTGTTTCATGTGGCTCAACATATTCCGCAAGCTTCTTTTTATTTTTATCACCAAGGTAGGCTGTAGATATAAGAAAGTAGCTTTGCTTATTATTAAAAACAAAGCCATTAGTGGAATTAGCCAGTCCGGCTGTGCGCTGCCCAAATAATCTTGTATTCTTTAATTGCTTAAAGTTTGCAGCAACTCCTTCAGCCGAGCTTGCCGTTGCCGACCCAGTCAGGACTGCTATTTTAGCATTTGTAATTCTTGGTATTTTAGTATTGATAACAGCCTGTACTTTACCGTCAATTTCAAAGTTCCCATCCTTAAAACCGGAAATCTCCTCTGTTTTTCCTTCACGGTTTACATAGTAGCTGATAATGCCATCATCAAAAAAAGGCGCCAGCCCCGCCATCATTGGCCTGATGTTACCTCCGCCATTCAATCGTAAATCTATGATCCAGCCTTTCGGATTCTGCTTTGCCAAAAATGCTACTGAATTATACAGCCAGTTGGCCAGCCTGTCAATATCCTGTTGTTTACCCACGTTCATTGCAGGCACTCTTACATAGGCAACACCATCAACCATATCGGTAACTATTTTGGCTCCGGCAGCCCAGCCTGCCCTTATGGAATCGGTATATCGGTTTTCAAGTTCTTTATTAGGTAGCCTGAACTGTGCATTGTATGAATAATACGCAGCGTGTTGGTCACCTAGGGCAATAAATGCAGGTGTTAGCGCATCAAAAGCCTCAACACCGTTTTTTGCCAAAGCTGCTTTGCTGTATACCTCTTTTTCCACAGCATCCCATTTTACCTTTTTACCATAAAGAGAATGCTGTTTAAGCAAAGTCAGTGAACTGTCGATATATACCTGTGTGCTGTCAGCCATTTGCGCATGTAAAGCAAAAGGAAGTACAAAAAGTATAAATAAAAATATAGTCTTGTTATACATATTGGCCCGAATTATTATTTAATGTACATCAGTCGTAAAACGGTTAAAATTGTTTCAGTTACTTTTCTGAAATCATCTTAATTATAAACCATACAGGTAGCATTATAATACCCAATATCATTATTATTTTTCCCTGCTGCCTGTCACCTTCACGATACTTATATACTATATCGCCATTTGGCAGTGTTTTTCTTGAAGTCCATAATACATAACCTGTTATAATTCCGAAAATGCCTCCCACAAATGCTGCTATATACCCGAAGACAATCCACGGTGTTTGCTTATCTTCAGGTTTAGCCAAATCGGCAAGGCGCTGCTGGCGCAGGCTTTTCATCAGTTCATCATCAATTGCTTTACCCCGTTCTTCAAGGAGCTTACGTGCCAGTAGGTAATCATAATCACTCCACTCATCGTGTTTTAATACAACATCATACAATTCCTCATCAGTAAATTCAAGCAGGTAGTGGCTTTCAGGAATTACTCCCAGCTGTTCCTTCGCACGGTTTATCAATACCGCTTCGGCTTTTGTAAAATCATCATGCTTAACCTGTATTTCATATTCTTTCGCAAGTCCTCCACCCAGGCTGGTATCTAGCGATGATGAATTGTCTACAAACCGTATCTCAACACCATTATCATGCAGCAGCTGCTCCAGAGCTTTGGCCTCCTGAAGATCAGGAAGTTTTTTAAACGTGGTAAAGTTTTCCATAAACTAAATTTGGTTCAAATATATTGATTTCTTTTAGCCGTAAATACTATTAGAAAATTTTCGCTATTTTTACCGTTTAGCAAATTATATTAAAATGCCCGACACTATTACACTATTACTTGCCTTTGTTATTGCATTGACACTTGGATTATTTTTAGGAAAACTGATTTTCGCCTCTAAAGGCGCATCTGAAAATAAGGTACTTGAAGAACGGAACAACAGCCTGCAGTTAACCATTGAGCAACTGAAACAACAAGCGCATAATGAGAAGCTGGGTATAGAAAAACAACTGGTACAGATACAGGCCGAACGTGACAGCCTGCGCACTGCCAAAGATACTCTTACGGTACAGCTTACCAAAAAAGAAACGGATTTTGAAAACCTTTTTGAGCGTATGCGTGAGCAAAGGCAGGAAACCGAAGAACTTCAGCAAAAATTTACCAAGGAGTTTGAAAACCTTGCCAATAAGATACTGGAAGAAAAATCAAATAAATTCACGGAGCAGAACCGTGAGAACATGAAAAATATCCTGTCGCCTTTACAGGAAAAGATTCATTTGTTCGAGAAAAAAGTTGAAGATACCCATAAGGAGAGTATTGATTACCATGCGGCACTACGCCAACAGATACTGGGACTTCGTGAAATGAATGAACAGATGAGCCGTGAAACGCTAAACCTTACCAAGGCGCTGAAAGGCGATACCAAAATGCAGGGTAATTGGGGCGAGCTTATACTTGAACGCGTACTTGAAAAATCAGGACTTGAAAAAGGGCGTGAATATTATGTGCAGCAAAGCCACGTTACAGAAGAAGGCGGCCGCATTCAGCCCGATGTTGTTATTAACCTGCCCGATGGTAAGAAGATGATTGTAGACAGCAAGGTGTCACTTGTAGCTTACGAACGTTTTGTAAACGAAGAAGACGAGACCCTTAAATCAGTGCACCTTAAAGAGCACTGCGCTTCTATACGTCGCCATGTAGACCAGCTTAGCGATAAAAATTATCATGACCTGTACCAGATAGAAAGCCCTGATTTCGTACTGCTTTTCATTCCTATGGAACCGGCATTTGCCTGCGCATTAAATGAGGACAACACCCTGTACAATAAAGCATTTGAACGTAATATTGTGATTGTTACGCCAAGCACCCTTCTGGCTACGCTGCGCACTATTGACAGTATGTGGACCAACCAAAAGCAACAGGAAAATGCGTATGAGATAGCACGACAGGCCGGTGCCCTTTACGACAAATTTGAAGGCTTTGTAAATGACCTTACTAAAGTGGGCAATAAAATGAAAGATGCACAGACCGAATACCAAAACGCTATGGGAAAACTGGTTGATGGACGTGGGAACATTATTACCAGTATTGAAAAGCTGAAGAAGATGGGAGCAAAAGCTAAGAAATCATTGCCTGAAAATATACTGAACCGTGCACTTGCCATTGAAGAGGAAGACCTGCAAGATGATACCAATAAACTGCTAAACCTGTAAGCTATGGAAACCGTTTACAAAAAAGTCAGCGCTTCAAAGGTTAGCATATCCGAACTGATGCTGCCTTCGCATGCTAATTTCAGCGGAAAAATACATGGTGGCTATATACTTATGCTAATGGACCAGATTGCTTTTGCTGCTGCTTCCAAATATTCCGGCAGTTATTGTGTAACGGCATCGGTTGATACGGTTGACTTCCTGAACCCAATTGATGTTGGCGAACTTGTTACCATGAAGGCATCGGTAAATTATGTGGGTAATAGCTCAATGATTGTGGGCATACGCGTTACATCTGAAAATATACAGACAGGAAAAGTAAAGCATTGCAACTCATCTTACTTTACAATGGTGGCTAAAAATAATGATAACAACAATGTGAGTGTGCCTAAGCTTATACTTTCAAATTATGAAGAGGTGCGCCGCTTTTACAATGCAGTAAAACGTATTCATCTTAAAAAGGAAAAAAGCAGGCACGAAGAAACGTTTGACCACCGTTCAGCCGAAGCTATTGAAGGCCTCAAAGAGTATAATGTAAGGCTGGAACTACAACCTTAACTACCAATTAATAAGTTTTTTATCAAAGCATTAGCATAATCTGCAAAAAATTATATATTTGTTATCCAACAACCAAATTTACTACGGATAACATTATGAAACAACACTATTTTTTAAAGATTATCTCTTTCATTTCGGCAATTGCCATGCTTTCATCTTGTGGCAATGATGACAGTCCGGAGGAATATGTAAGGGTATCTCCGGTACAGGTTGATCTTACGACTGTGCCTTATGATAAGCTATCGCAATATAAATTTTTTGATGGTGAAATAAAAAATCTTCAGCCTGCCTATAAAGTACTGCCGTATGACCTGAACAGCTCACTATTTACCGACTATGCCAAGAAAAAAAGGTTTGTCTGGATGCCTGAAGGGCAAAAGGCAGCATATACGGCAGATGGTAGTGTATTAAACTTCCCTACAGGTGCAGTACTCATAAAAAACTTTTATTATGACAATGTACAGCCGGGCAATACAACAAAAATTATAGAAACGAGGCTGATGATAAAAAAAGCCGATGGCTGGATATTTGCCAATTATGTGTGGAATGACGAGCAAACAGAAGCTTTTTATACTGAAGAAGGAAGTACAGTAAACATTAGCTGGAATGAAGGAGGCGTAGTAAAGACCGCTAATTATGAAATTCCGTACATACAGCAATGCGCGCAATGCCACCAGGATAATGCTGTCCGTGTGCCTATAGGCACAAAACCACAAAACCTTAATAAAACGTACAATTATGCTGAAGGCAGCAATAACCAGCTGGCAAAATGGGTTGCTGAAGGTTATCTGCAGGATAATGTTCCGGGTACTATTACCTCTACAGTTGACTGGACAGATACAAGCAAGTCACTTGATTTAAGGGCAAGATCTTACATTGATATAAACTGTGCCCACTGCCACAGCGCGGGTGGAGAATGCAATTACACCCCTATGCGCTTCGGCTTTGCTGATACTACAAATCCTGCCAATTTAGGTATATGTTCGCCTTTACAGCCCGGATATTTTATAATTGCAGGCCGCAGGATCAACAATTCTGATGTTTACCTTAGGATGAATACTACCAATGCATCGCAGCAAATGCCACAGGTAGGCCGTACAATTGTGCATACCGAAGCAATTCAGCTTATGAAAGACTGGATAAATTCAATGGAAAACTGCCCTGAATAAAAACGCCCCGCAATGCGGGGCGTTTTTTTTTAATTCTTTACAATGGAAAAACTCTTGACCGTGGTACCTGCCGATACTTTTACAAGGTAAGTGCCTGCATTATAATTGTGCATATAAATTTTTGACATTGGGTTTAACCCGGGCGCATCAAGAATAGTTTTACCCGTCATGTCAAAAATCTGGATACGGTCAATAACCTGTGGTGCAGTAACAGTGAGTACATCAGTCACAGGATTGGGTGAAAATGAAAATCCTGTTATATGATTTTCGCTTACTCCCGCAGTACCCTGTACAGTTATTGTACCTGTCATACCACTGTGAATTGTACAGCGGTAAGAATTACTTCCTGCCACAGTAAATGTTTTGGAATACGATTGCCCCACGCCTGTCAACGTAGCGCTTGCAAAAGTTTCGGCACTACCTGCGTTAGATGTTACATTGTGCGGGTGCGGACTTGTCCACATCCACATAACGGTATCACCGTTATTAATTGTTGCGCTAAACTGGGCGGGGTTTTCACTTACACCCCAGTTTACATGATGCGTTGTCTGTGCGTGCACATGCACAGTTGTGGAAATTAATCCAATTAGTAAAAGTTTTTTCATAAAGCATTTTTAATGTTAATAAACTGAATAAAGGTAATTCATTTAACATTACGCAATAATGAAAAAAATACATATTTTACATCTAAACAACTGAATTTCAGCAACAAATAAAAAAAGCCCTGTATTTACAGGGCTTTACATTTATCTGCTAAGGTACATTTTGCGCCTTGAGTATAATTCGTAAAACTGGTCATCCTTCAGGTCATCAATAAACAGAATACTCTCTCCCGTTGATTTCATTTCAGGCCCAAGCTGCTTATTTACACCCGGGAATTTATTGAATGAGAATACAGGTTGTTTTATAGCATATCCTTTTAACTGCGGATTGAAGGTAAAATCAGTTACCTTTTTCTCGCCCAACATAATTTTAGTAGCGTAATTTACATATGGCTCACCATAGGCTTTTGCTATAAACGGTACCGTACGCGAAGCCCTTGGGTTGGCTTCAATAATATATACCGTATCATCTTTTATAGCAAACTGGATATTAATAAGCCCTACCGTTTTAAGCGCAAGCGCAATCTTTTTGGTATGGTCTTTAATCTGCTGCATTACAAATTCGCCCAGGTTAAAAGGAGGTAATGTAGCATTACTATCGCCTGAGTGAACACCACATGGCTCAATATGCTCCATAATACCTATAATATATACATTTTCCCCGTCGCAAATAGCATCAGCTTCCGCTTCAATGGCGCCGTCAAGATAATGGTCAAGCAGCAGTTTGTTGCCCGGTATATTTTTAAGCAGGTCAATAACATGCTCTTCAAGCTCCTGCTTGTTAATTACAATTTTCATTCCCTGCCCGCCCAGTACATAGCTTGGCCTTACCAGTAGCGGAAAATCAAGCTCATCAGCCAGCTTTACCGCTTCCTCAGCACTTTCAGCTACCCCGAATTTAGGAAAAGGAATATTAAGTTCCGACAGCAGTTCGCTAAAACGTCCCCTGTCTTCAGCAAGGTCAAGGGCATCAAAGCTTGTACCTAATATTTTAATACCATACCTGTCCAGCTTTTCTGCCAGCTTAAGTGCAGTCTGCCCGCCAAGCTGAACAATTACACCTTCCGGTTTCTCATGGCGGATAATATCATAGATATGTTCCCAAAAAACCGGTTCAAAATACAGTTTATCAGCTGTATCAAAATCAGTTGAAACCGTTTCAGGGTTACAGTTTATCATTATAGTTTCATAGCCGCATTCTGCAGCAGCAAGTACACCATGCACACATGAGTAGTCAAACTCAATACCCTGCCCTATCCTGTTAGGTCCTGAACCCAGTACAACTACTTTTTTCCTGTCGGAAACTATACTTTCGTTATGTACATATCGTGTACCGTCTGCTTTTTCAATCTCCGCTTCAAATGTAGAGTAGTAGTATGGTGTCTTCGCTTCAAATTCAGCCGCGCAGGTGTCAACCAATTTGTATACACGTTTTATACCCATTTCCTCACGCTTTTTATATACCTGGCTTTCCAGGCACTG
>JBQGDS010000106.1:0-3570 GCA_052039185.1 Flavobacterium sp. | reverse complement strand
CGCAGCTACAGGTGTAAATGAATTCCAGTCCAGGTTATTGTCCAGTGTGTTATCAATCTTTACATTTATTGCATCTGCTGTACCTATATTCTGGAAACGAACAGTATAAGTAAGCGGCTGTGTTTGCGCATAGTTAAGTGTTACAAATTGCCCCTCACGCACAATTATATCATTAGGATCATATGAGTTTACCGCTACCTGCTGTAAAACGGCAGTATCATTACTTGAGTTGGTATCAGCAGTACCGGGCGTAAGTGCGGCAGCCAGTGTTATTGATGTACCCAGTTCAACAGCCGGTGGTGTATTAACCAGCATATCAATATATATGACCTGTGTGGTAAATGGCTGCATATTGGTAAAGCTCATAGTAAGCATATTACCTGTTTGGAGCATTTCGGGAGAAGAGGATACATAGCTCATTAAGGCTCCCTGGAAGTAAACACTAAGCAGTCCCGAAGCAGGCTGGTTACCTAAGTTTTGGTATATAAGTGCATAGCCCGCAGGAAATCCCGGCCTTGCTGTTGTAAGAGGCACAAGGTATACAGACACATCATTTACCGGTGTAGGGCTGGTAATACAAAAATCTTTATTTGTACCATCTCCCGGTAGCGTAACAACATGAGCAGTAGGAGTAAAAGTTAAACCCATGCTGTTTTGCACTATAGTTACCACGTTAGTACCACCAGGAAGGTTGTTAAGCTGGTAAGTACCGTCCTGATTAGTAAATGTCTGGTAAGTAGTATTACCGGCAACGCAGTAAATACTAATGCCTGACGCAGGGTTATCATTCTCACTGCATCCGTTAGCATCGGCATCAAAAATTACCTTCCCGGAAATGGTGTTGTTACATTGCTGCACGGTAAGAGTAAGCGAAACTATATCATGACATAAAAAATTGACTGTTGAACTTGCCCGTGCGTACACTACTGTACCATTGGCGGCATGGTATGCCGTTGGCATTGTAATTGGGTTGTCTCCTACCATGGCTTCGCTCATACTGGTGTAGTAAGTAACTTCAAGGCCGGTATTCATGTTGGTTATTTCCGCCATGGTGGTCGTCAGGTCAAACGTACCTAAACCGTCATTATCCGGGTCACAAAGCGTAAGCGGGGCTGGAGGATTGGCTTCAACATCTTCAATAGTAACATTATATTCTACGCTCGCAGTACATCCTGTAGGAATATGGGTAACTGTAATGCCTAATATACCTGATTGTGTTACTGTATAAGTTGCGCCGGTAGCTCCCGGTATTATATCGTAATTGAAAAAATACTGTATTGTAAACTCCGGGCCTATTGCAGGGGTAGTATAAGCAGTGCAGGTATATACATCGCCATACATAGCAGGAAAATCCAGTACATTATTGATGATGTAAAATGAGGTGATATCATAAGTATTGTCAACTATATTTTCAACCCTTATAAATATCTGCGTACTGGAAGCGGTTATAAAATAAGTTTCAACATTAACTAAAGGTTCTAAGCCTGCAACAGCATTTGCCTGCGATTCATAAAAAGTAACCGTATGCATCTGCGGATCCTGCCCACCCAATACTTGTGGTATCATTGGTGTAAGGTCAAATGTATCAAGATTACAAACTGTAATGCTTGGAACCGGATAAGCAATGGTTTGCGCAAATCCCGTAATACTGATACAAAATATAAACAGGCATAGTAGTTTTCTTTTCATAGATAATTGCTTGGATGTTACAAATCTAAAACAATTATTGTGTTGAACCCCCTATTTTACCTTAACATTTTTTTATGATTTTGTTTAGATTTTATTTAGACTTTTCACGCCAGTCCTGTTTAATAGCTGCGTAGTTTATAGGAAACGCAGGCTCCTGGCGCACAAGTTTATAGTCCCTAAATGCCTCTAACAGGAAACCTTCAATATAAAAATCTTCGGCAACTGTTGCAGGACTGTATGTTGTTTTAAGGTTTAAGTCGAACATTTTGGCTATTTTAGTACTCCACCAGGCCTTCCAACCACTTTTATATTCTTTTATAAGGTCAAAGGCGCTTTCACCCGTTTGCCTGTGTATCAGTTTTATGAGTATCTGCCCGTCCTTACGGCTCAGGTTTTTAAGCTGACTTTCAAATTCGTTCTCAAGGTAGCCTTCCACTATTTTAGAATATTTCTTTTTCTCCTTGTCGGTTTTAAGCAACGACATGTTTTTGTTTAGTAAAGTGAGCCTTTCTGCAGCTATCTTGGCATAAGGATATACACGCATAACTCTCCTCCGGAGTACAATGAGCTGTTTCTTCATATCAGCCGACATCGTATCACGCACATTGGTTATTGTCACATCAGGTATGATGTAGCTTAAGGTAATAGAATCATTATCAACGCTAATGGTATCCTGGTCAGGCACCTGAGCATGTGCCCTAATGGCGAAAAAAGCTAAAAACACTATAAAAACCCTGGTTTTCATATATACCCTAATTTGAGTCAAAATTATATAATTATACATAACTATGATATGTTATTTATATTTTAGCGGAAAATTAAATTTATGTCTTCAAAATCAATACTGAACAAAGCTTCGCTTACGTTTCTTGAAAAATATCTTAACAATGCTTCTCCTACCGGTTATGAATCTGAAGGGCAGAAGATATGGATGGATTACCTTAAGCCTTATGTAGATACATTTATTACCGACACCTACGGTACTGCCGTGGGTATTATAAATCCTGATGCGCCATATAAAGTAGTTATAGAAGGCCACAGCGACGAAATTTCATGGTATGTTAACTATATAACAGATAACGGATTGATATACGTTATCCGCAACGGTGGGTCTGATCATATGATAGCGCCATCTAAGCGCGTCAATATCCATACCAAAAATGGTATTGTAAAAGGTGTATTCGGCTGGCCTGCCATCCATACACGTAACCGTGGCGGTAAAGAAGAGCCTGCAAAACTGGAAACAATATTTATTGACTGCGGCTGTTCAACAAAGGAAGAAGTTGAAAAACTGGGCATACATGTGGGCTGCGTGATTACGTACCCTGACGATTTCATGATAATGAATGAGAATAAGTTTGTATGCCGTGCTATTGATAACCGTATTGGCGGATTTATGATTGCCGAAGTAGCGCGACTGCTAAAAGAAAATAAAAAGAAACTGCCGTTCGGGTTGTATATAACCAACTCTGTACAGGAAGAGGTTGGACTTCGCGGTGCCGAAATGATAACCAAAACAATACGTCCTAATGCAGCTATTGTTACCGATGTGTGCCATGACAGCACAACGCCAATGATAGACAAGCGTATAGAAGGTGAAACCCAGATAGGCAAAGGCCCGGTTATTACCTATGCACCTGCAGTGCAAAATAACCTGCGTGAGCTGATACTTGACACTGCCGAGAAAAACAGCATACCTTTCCAGCGCCTTGCATCGTCTCGTGTTACAGGTACCGATACTGATGCTTTTGCTTACAGCAACGGCGGTGTGGCATCGGCATTAATATCATTACCGCTTCGGTACATGCATACTACGGTTGAAATGGTACACCGTGATGATGTTGAGAACGTAATCAAGCTGATATATGAAACGCTGCTGAA
>JBQGDS010000105.1:0-3383 GCA_052039185.1 Flavobacterium sp. | reverse complement strand
TCAGTAATTATAACCAGTGCCCCGGCAGGCTTTTCGCAACCATTGCCATATACGGCGACAGCGCTTGCGGTAGGGCAGTACTTTTATATGGGTTCAATCCCGCAAGGAGTATATAGCTTTACAACTGTAGATAATTGCGGTGTTACGCGTACGCAGAGTGTAACCGTGCAGGGGTATGCCGTGCAAAGCAACAATATTACTATAACGCCTTATTGCGGTGCGTTTAGTATTAATGTACAGCATGTAAGCAATGGAACTACATCAGCCTCATATTGGCTGCAACGATATAACCCAATAACAAACACATGGGGACATCCTGCTTCAAATATAGCGTACCCTGCGGGGACCTTGCCAAACGGCACAAACTCTGTTTTCCTTCAGAATAACCAAACACTTAACAACCAGCAGTATTTTGGGGAGTTCAGGGTGCTTAAAGTATTTTATACCTTTAACAATGGTACGGCAACTAACCAAATGTGCCATGAGGTAATAGATACCTTTACTTTTGACGGCTATCCTGAAATTATAGCTGCGCATCCTTTTCCTTGTGCGGGCGGACTAACCGAGGTAGCTATTGAAGCAATTGGTGTGGCGCCACTTCAATATCGAATAGTAGAGAAAAACACCCAGCCATTTCTTATAAATAATGGTACTTCTAATCTCTTCTCAGGTCTTGAGCCGGCAAGTTATAAGGTTATTGTACGTGACGACTGCGGTAACGAAGAGCCGTATGTGTTTACCATTAATAATCTTGCTCCGCCAACAATTACACCAACAGGTTTCTGCGAGGGCGAGAACAGTTCACTGGCAGTTCAGCAATTTACATTCCTTAATTACGAATGGTTTGAAACTTCTGATCCTACAGTTGTATTGAGCACCACTAACGTGCTTAATTTCCCTGCGTTCAATTCGCTTACTGATGTGGGTACTTATGCCGTAAGGCTAATCTCTACAACGGGCAATACGTGTATGAACCAAACCCTTGCACCGGTTACTGTAACTGCTAATGACCTGCCGAATGCCGGCGCTGATAACCTGAATATAGCTATGTGTGCCGAAAGTGGCAACGTTAATCTTAATACTTACCTGTCTGCAGGGCATGATACAGGAGGAGTGTGGGAAGATACTGATAGCTCAGGCAAGCTTACAGGCAGCACACTTGATACTGAAGGACTTGCAGCAGGGACCTATAGCTTTAAATATACGGTATCCGGCGATTGCAGCCTAACAGATGATGCAATAGTAAGTTTTGATATAAAACAAAAACCACAGCCCCCGGTACCTGCTGCCATTGGACAGGTTTGTGAAGGCGATGATGTACAGCTTAGCGTAACTGCAGTTGCAGGCGCAACGTATAGCTGGACAGGGCCTAACGGTTACACTTCGTCAGCGCAAAATCCTGTTATCAGTAATGCTGTTTTGCAAAATACAGGAAACTATGATGTAACTGTCACCGTTAACGGATGTACGTCTGACCCGGCTCAGGTAGCAGTTGCAGTGGGAAGAAGACCTGTTATAACTATATCAGGAAATTCTACGCTTTGTGCAGGGCAAACAAGCGTGCTGACAGCGACTGTTAATAACATGAACCAGACGAACATTGTAGTTGGCTGGTATCATAACGATGTACAAATACCGGGCGAATACGGACTTTCATTAAGTATAGATGAAGTGGGCGATTATAAATTGGTAATGTCGGCGGTAGGATGTGAGGGAGAAGCAACATTTTCAGTTTCTGAAGGTTCGGTTGATGGGGATATAGTTCTTGATAAAGGATGTAATACTAATGCAGAATATATTGTTTCAGTAGTAAATACTGCTGATTTTGCAGGGGCAACCTATACCTGGGATGGTCCCGGAGGATACCAGTCAACAGGGGCAGAAGCTGTAATAACAAGGCTTTCGCCGGGCGATTATACTGTAACGGTTGATATAGGCGGCTGTGAAAAATCGGAAACCATTAATGTGCCGAACACCTTCTGTATGATACCTAAAGGGATATCGCCTAATGATGATGAGTACAACAACTCATTCGACCTTAGCAATTTTGATGTGCGTAACCTGAAAATATTTAACAGGTATGGTATGCGCGTATATGAGCAGGACAATTATACTGACCAGTGGCATGGACAATCCTTTGCAGGGGACCTGCCTACAGGTACCTACTATTACGTAATAGAATTTGAAGCAGGCAATCACGTAACCGGATGGGTTTACCTGATGCGTGAAATATAAAAATGAAAACGGCTTAGGATTTCCTAAGCCGTTTTTTTATCTCGTATTTTTGTTTTAATCTTCTTCTTCAGCAAGCAGGCTTTCGCGTACTTTCTTGAAAAGGTCAGACGAGTACACAAACTCAACAATAGATTTGTTCCGTGTTTCCAATATTTCTTCCTTATTACCTTCCCATTCTTTAATACCGTTTTTAAGAAATACGATTTTTTCGCCAATCTGTAATACCGAGTTCATATCGTGCGTATTAATTACAGTAGTCATGTCGTATTCTTTTGTGATTTCCTGTATCAGCTCATCAATAAGTATCGATGTTTCCGGGTCAAGGCCCGAGTTAGGCTCATCACAAAACAAGTACTTGGGATTGTTTACAATTGCCCTTGCAATGGCAACCCTTTTTTGCATACCACCCGAAATTTCAGCAGGAAATTTTTTGTTGGCATCTTTAAGGTTTACACGTTCCAGTACTTCATTTACACGTTCCCTGATTTCACGGCTTCTTTTGGTTGTAAACATTTTCAGCGGAAAAGCCACGTTGTCCTCTACATTCATAGAGTCAAAGAGTGCACTTCCCTGGAAAACCATTCCGATCTCGGTACGTAAAGCCCTTTTCTCATCAGGCGATAGCTCTGAATAAACACGGCCGTCAAATGATATGGTCCCCGAATCGGGAGTGTGTATGCCGAGCAGACTTTTCAGCATAACAGTTTTACCCGAACCGCTTCGGCCTATAATAAGATTGGTCTTACCGGTCTCAAAAGTGGTAGAAATACCCTTTAATACCTGAGCGTCGCCAAACGACTTTTTTATGTCATTAACTTCTATCATGAGCTTAGCAGTAATTGGGTTATGATATAATTCAGCAGGATGATAACCACACTGGTCCATACGAATGATGTTGTACTGGCCTTACCTACTTCAAGCGCTCCGCCCTTCATGTAAAAGCCATGGTAGGATGGTATGGTAGCAAGTACAAACCCGAACAGGAATGTTTTAAAGAACGCGTAAAACACGTGGTATGGAATAAAATCACGCTGTATACCCTGAATGAAAAGATCGCTGCCTACAAAACCTCCGTAAACTGCGGCAGTCCAGCCACCCAATATACCAAGAAACATTGATATTGCTATAACAAAAGGATACAATAGGAA
>JBQGDS010000104.1:0-3767 GCA_052039185.1 Flavobacterium sp. | reverse complement strand
TTACAAATATGCGGCTATGCTGTTGGTTGCACTTTCGGCAGGCAGTGTTGGCTTTAAGCTGTATAATGATAAGCGCGTAGCCGAAGAAACATTACTGGTAGAAAAAGCAGTACAGGAAAAAGTACAGCACCGCATAGAAACCGCAACCTTTTTTATAGACAATCCTCTACCGGCTGTGCAGCTTTCGGTTAAGGAAGATGCTCCAAAGGTTTATCCGTACCATGTTGTAGCGGGGGCTTTCAGGAGTGAGGCTAATGCCGATAAGGCAGTGAACCAGCTGGAAAGAAAAGGCTTTAAAGCGCGCAGGCTTGAGAAAAATAAATTTGGCTTATATCCTGTTTTATATGGCAGTTATACTACTTATGCCGAAGCACAGGACAGCATGAGGCACATTCGTAAAACAGTTAACCCGGAAGCCTGGCTACTGGTAAAAGAATTATAAAAGAAGTCCCGCCATACGGCGGGATTTTTATTTCTGCATTATCTTTGCCAAAAAAACCGATGCAGGCAAAATTCCCTTCTGACTCTTTGTGTGTAATGACCGACATTGTATTGCCGGGCGAAACGAATCCGTTAAATAACCTTTTCGGGGGTGAATTGCTGGCACGTATGGACCGTGCAGCAAGTATTGCGGCACGCAGGCATTCACGACGCATAACCGTAACGGCATCAGTAAACCACGTGGCCTTTAACCGTGCTATTCCGCTTGGTAGCGTTGTAACGGTTGAAGCTAAGGTGTCACGCACTTTCCGTTCATCAATGGAAATTTTCATTGATGTATGGATTGAGGACAGGGAATCAGGTAACCGTAATAAGGCTAATGAAGCCATATATACGTTTGTGGCAGTAGATGAAACCGGAAGGCCTGTTGAGGTGCCACAGATAGAGCCACAGACTGAGCTTGAAAAGCAGCGTTATGATGCAGCGCTGCGCCGTAAGCAATTGAGCCTGGTGCTTGCAGGTAAAATGAACCCGCACGATGCTACCGAACTAAAAGCATTGTTTATATAATACAAATAAAAGGGAAGCTAATAGCTTCCCTTTTTATTCTTATCTGTTTAGCCACGTTTGCGGGTTAAGATTGGTTGTGTTTTGCAGGATAAGAAATTTTATCACAGTTTTTCCGGTTCCTGAATTAGTATGCACCCTGCCCAGGTTTTGCTTAATTGAAACTTTGTCACCTGTACTTACCGATACGCTCGAAAGGTTCAGGTATACTGTAAAGAAGTTACCATGCTGTACGGTTACCGCCTTAAGCCCGGCAATCACCATAACACTGGTTACCTCTCCGGCAAATACAGCGCGTGCACTGGCGCCTTCTTCCGTTGTAATTTCTACACCACTGTTATGTACTATAAGCGATGGCTGCAATGGGTGCGGCTGGTCGCCATAGGCTAATGACACAAATCCTTTTTCAACCGGCCATGGCAGTTTGCCTTTATTCGCCTTGAAGTTATTCGCAACAATTTCGCCTTCCTTCGTAAGGACAATCTTGTTAGCACTTGTCGCAGCGGCAGCTTCTTTTTTTGTACTGCCTGATGAAGCAGCAGCTTTTTTGTTTGCAGCAGCAATAGCTGCCTTGATCATGCGGTCAATCTGCCTGTCAATATCCCTTGACTCGCGTTGCTTTTTCTGGATATCCGCAGTATATTTTTTCTTGTCCTTCTGTATCAGCTTTACAAGTTTTTCCTGCTCCTGCTTTTCTTTTTCAAGACTGTTTCTTTCCTTTTCACTTTCAGCAAGCAGTTTTTGCTTCTCCTGCTTTTGTACGCTAAGTTTTGTTTGCAGGCCTTCTAGCTCATCCATCTTGCTGCGGATTTCATCACCCTGTATCTTCCTGAAGCTGGCGTACTGCTTCATATACTGCGCACGCTTATATGCCTGGAGGAAATTATCTGAAGAGAGGATAAACATAATACGGCTTTGCTCGTTTCGTGCCTTATATGATTTTACAAGCATTTTGCCATAATCTTCCTTGAGTACTTTAAGCTCCCGGTTCAGCTTATTTATCTGAAGCTGGTTAAGGTACATATCATCATTAAGCAGGCGGGTTTGCTTCTGTGTAGTATTTATGAGTTTTTCGCTCAGCTTGATCTTAGTGTTCTTTTCGGTAATTTCATTAAGTACCGAGCGTTCTTTTTTCTTTTCCTTGCTTAACAGCTCCTGGAATTCCCTTATTTCTTTCTGTATCTGTGCTTTTCGCTGTTCCAGTTTCTTTTGCTGGTCAGGCTGTGCCCACATTATAGTTGTAAAGGCTAGAAAAAATAGAGTAAGGATTTTTCTGGTCATTGTAGGTCAGCGGTTTAGTCTAAAAAGATCTGCTCATAGCCTTCCGGTACGCTGTACGGATAGGTCTGGTTTTCGTCAAAGGTAACGTTATTATAATCAATACGTATATTCACTTTATCTTTTTGTTCGGCGTCAATCCGTATTCCTGCAGGCAAAACAGCCTTGCTATATTCTTTATGGGCCGGATAATTTATTTCAAGGCTGCGTGGTATTTGTCCACCCTGTGTTACAATTTGCTGCTTGAGCAGGTAATTGGCACCTTCAAAAAGAAATTGCTTAGCGATATTGTTTTTTTGTTTTGACTGAAGCTTATACCTGTTATTTTCCACAGTTGCAGTATAGCTGCCTTTGTTCAGGTCGTCCATTGCTTCTGCAAGGAAAATGTTCTGTACTTTATTGTAGTCAAGATCGGTACCCAGCCAGCGGCTCAGCATAGCATAATTGCCATCAAAATAAGTCTTGTTTATTTTTTCATAGTAGCTAACCCTTTCCGGAGTGATGATGGCTTTTGCCATAGTAATACCTAAAAAGCGTACACTAACCAAAATGATCTCATCTTTCTTGATTTTAATCTCTGCGCTCAGGCTGTGCTCCTGCTTGCTATCCTTATAGTTGGCATCAGCACTTATGCGCAGTGTTTTAAAGTTCGGTATGTTTTTGTAGTGCCCCAGTATAATCTCGGCTGCCGCTTTATCTCCTTCCGCAGCCTGCTCAGTAACTACGGCGACTTTTTTGGCCGTACATGATACCATTGCTATACAAAGTAATACAATTGCTGTTATTTTTTTCATTTATTGGTTTTCGATTTGCTCAGCTTTTCCGCTTTTGCATAATAACTGTCTTTTTTCTTTTCATCACCAAGGCCTTTCCATGCGTTGCCCAATTGCCTGTTGATATCCGATTCCAAATCAGTATCTTCCACTACAAAATCAAGGGCATTTTCAAGATATTCTTTGGCTTTACTGTATTCCTTCAATTGGTTTGACGCGAACCCTGCAAAATAATACAGGCGGGAATGGGTAGGATATACATCAATATAAGCTACTGCATTTTTAGCCATATCATCATATTGCCCGGTTTCGGCAAAAGAGTAGAGTAGCAGTTCAATACCTTCAATATCATCAGGTGAGCTTACCAGGCCTTTACTAAAATAGTATGCCGCCTTTGTAAAATTCTTCTTGTTGAAGAAGTATTTACCTACTTCTTTAGCTACGTTGATGTTCTTTTCATCATCAAAATAGCCAACTGCTTTTTCAAGCTCTTTATCATACTTACTGGTTGTAGAGGAAAAGATAAGAAATTCGTTTAGCACCCTGTGCTTAATTTTCATATCTATCTTTTTGCTTCCCAAAATCCTGTTCATGGCATCAACCGCCTTTGGAGCATCATTGGCATTGAGGTGAAATTTAAACAGGCTTACCTGCGCCCAGTCAGATGTTGGGATTTCCTTTTCCAGTTTACGTGCCACTTCCAGGGCT
>JBQGDS010000103.1:0-2189 GCA_052039185.1 Flavobacterium sp. | reverse complement strand
ATTCAGCAGCCATAACAGCATCCTGTTCGGTGTGTATGTCTGTAACGGTAGGTACACCAAATTCTTTAGATACCTTTTCGAGTATGCGTAATGTCTTTTCATCACCAATGCCAGTAAAGCTGTCAATGCGCGAACGGTTAGCCTTTTTAAACGAGCCTTTAAATACATAAGGTATCTGTAGCCTGTCAGTTACTGCAACGGTTTTCTCGGCAATACGTAGGGCCATTTCTTCGCCTTCAATGGCACAAGGGCCTGCAAGCAGGAAAAAGTTACCGCTATCGGTATGTTTTATTTGTGGTATGTTCTTTAAGTTCATTGTGTGTTTTTATAAATGCAGTGCAAAGATACTAAATAGTTGCGAGGACTTAGCCAATCTTCCGGATCCCGAAACCCTTTGGCGCCATTACCACGCCTTTTTCGTAAAGGTTGATATATATGCGTTTCGGCTCTTTCAGGCCTTCCCAGGTTACTTCATAAATATCAAGTATACCTGCACCCATTTCGTTTTTAGGAGAAGGGAAGGGACAGCAACTGTCAACTTTCCTGTAGCTTACATTTTCACCATTAGGCCCGGAAAGTGCGCCGAAGTACCGCTTAACGTTTATCTCGGCAGTTGTTATTGGCAGGAAACCCAGATTAACAGGGTAATCCTGGTGGTAGCCATATTTTTTATCAGAGCTTGTTTCGTTAATTATAAACGTTTTTTCTTTTGAAAGTTTAGGCATGGTGGCCTTGTCATTTATATTCATGATGGTATTACGGGTGCTTACACACGATACCATTGACAAAGCCATTAAACCTATAAGCAGGTAATTTTTCATAGCGGTAGATATAAACATCAAAGTTATTGAAAAAGTTGTTATTACAACTATAACGCCTGCTTAGGCTTATTAGCATTTTATTATTGCTATTTTTGTGGAAAATAAAATTCACTATGTATAGCTTTTTAGGTACGTGGCCCTGGTACATTTCGGGCTTCCTGATAGGGGCGGTAATGCTGCTGCTCATTTACTTTGGTAAAACATTCGGTATGTCATCCAACCTGCGCACTATGTGTACAGTGATGGGGGCAGGCAAAGTTTCAGAATTTTTCAGGTTCGACTGGAAATCACAACGCTGGAATTTAGCCGTGGTACTTGGTGCTGTGATAGGCGGATTTATAGCGGTAAACTATCTTAGCGATGGTACAGGTGTAAATATTAATCCGCAAACGGTAACCGAATTGCAGCAAATGAATATAGATGCACCACAAGGCAGGTTGCTTCCGGATGCGCTAACAAGTACTGAAGCATTACAGTCACCTAAAATACTGGCTATATTGCTTGTAGGCGGTGTTTTGGTAGGTTTCGGGACACGCTATGCCGGCGGATGCACTTCAGGGCATGCTATTACCGGGCTTAGTAACTTACAGTTACCATCGTTAATTGCGGTGATCGGCTTTTTTATAGGTGGATTGATAATGTCATGGCTATTACTGCCATTAATTTTTTAATAGGGAATTATGAAGTTTATAAAATATCTTTTGGTAGGTGTGGTATTTGGTAGAGTACTTACAAAATCAGAGGCTGTGTCGTGGTACAGGATATATGAAATGTTTCATTTTCAGTCGTTCCATATGTACGGCATTATAGGGGTGGCCGTAGTTACAGGGTTAATAGGCGTTCAGCTTATAAAGCGTAATAATGTAAAAGATATTACCGGGCAGCCTATTGCAATACCTGATAAAGAGAAAGGTTTTAAAAATTATCTTTTTGGAGGCATGATATTTGGGTTAGGATGGGGGCTTGTAGGTACCTGTCCAGGGCCTATATATATATTGATAGGCGCAGGATTTATGGGAATAGGTATAGTATTAATAGGTGCACTATTGGGAACATTTTTATATGGTGTTTTAAAAGATAAGCTACCACATTAAAAGTATTGTAAAAAATAAAAAAAGGGATACCATTCGGCATCCCTTTTTAAGTAACTAACTTAACTTTAAATAAAAACGAGTTTAATTGGCATATACTTTTATATAGTCAATAATAAATTCCTGCGGAAAAATTGTATCATCTACTTCCGGGCCGCCAAAGTTGCCACCTATTGCTACATTAACAATAAAGTAAAACGGCTGGCTGAAAGGCCATACATCTACGGTTTTGTTTTCCGGTGCAAAGGTGTATACAAGGTTATTATCTACATAAAAC